>NZ_JABBWW010000019.1:0-170060 GCF_014161385.1 Microbispora sp. H10670
CCAACTGCGGCTGATGCACATGCACCAACCCCTCCGCCGCCATGTCCGCGATCACCACACGAACCACACCCAGCGGAATCCGCAGCAACGCCGACACCTCCGCCACCGACCGCACCTGACGGCACAGCGTGCTGATCGCCTGGCGCTCCGGGGTGAGCGTGGAAAGGTCCTGGTGCATCGAGGTGGCGGAGGACACGAGTGCCTCCATCGCCAGCTGGAGGCGTGGCGTCGTCCGTCCTCCCGTCACCGCGTAGGGTCGGACGAGGGAGCTCTGCTCCGTCGGCGCCGGCCTCGGGACGGGGGTCGCACCGCCGTACTGCCGGTGGGCGTCGGCCACCGGCGGGTAGGGCTCGTTGTTCCAGCCGCCGCCTGCCACAACGTCCTCCTGACGTTCTTGTTGTCACTCCGGAATCCCGGTGGCCACCCCGTGCGCCCCGCTCCCGGGGCGCGTTTCCCGATCTGTCCTCCGCCGCGGTTCTCAGCTCACGGAACGGCGGGTCACCTCGGGTGGGACGACTGCAGCTCGGCCCGGACCGCGGGGGTCAGCACCTGCCCCGCACGCTCCACCAGCAACGTCATCTGATAGGCCACCAGACCGAGATCGGAGTCCGCCGCCGCCAGCACCGCCAGACACGACCCGTCACTGATCGACATGATCAGCAACAAACCCCGCTGCATCTCCACCACGGTCTGCGTGACGGGCCCGCCCTCGAACACCCGGGACGCCCCCTGCGTCAGACTGATCAACCCCGCGGCCACCGCCGCCAGCTGATCCGCCCGATCCTTGGGAAATCCGTCCGAGAACGCCAGAGGCAACCCGTCGGCCGACACCACCACGGTGTGCGCCACACCGGGCACGTTGTTCACGAAGTCCGTGATCAACCAGTTGATGCCGCGTGCGGCCTGACTCATCTCCCTCATCAGTCCTCCTTCTCACTGTCCTGGGCATCAGGCATGCCCAGGGACGCCGCCCCGGGGTATCCCTGGTCCTCTCCGGCCTCCCCGCGCGCGACCGCACGGCCCTGCCGTACGCCCTGCTGGAAGCTGGAGAGCCTGCTGCGCACCCGCTCGGGCGAGAGCACGGGCGGGGGTGGCGGCGGGGTGGCCGCCGCCGCGGGGGCGGGTTCCGCGGAGGGCGCGGGAGCGTTGGCAGAACCCGGCACGAGGTTGGCCTTGGGCACCCGCTTGGGCAGACCCGACGAGGTGACTCCGCCGAGGGCCGGCTCACTGGCCGCCTGGGCCGCCTGCCAGCCGACGTCGGCCGGGGACGACCAGGCCCTGCTCTCCGCGCCGTCCTCGGCGGAGTCGTCCTTCTCCTCCGGGCCGTCGGCCTTCTTGAACCAGTCCGACTCGACCGCGGCGAAGATGGGGAGGTACTCCTCCTCCGACTCCAGCGGCGAGCTGCGCACCACCGGAAGCGGGCCGGTGTTGTCCTCGCCTTCGAAGGAACCGCGTCCGGCCCACCCGGGCCAGCCCGCGCCGCCCTCCTCCTGCCCTCCCGGCCAGGAGGCGCTCCCCGGCGGCGGCAGGTGGCCGGGCCAGGGCGTGTCGACGGGCGCCTCACCCACGCGGCCGCGGTTGAAGGGGTTGGTGTCGAAGGGACTGGACTCGAACGAGCCCGCGTCGAACGCGCCCGAGTCGAACGGGCGTGACTCGAACGCGCGTGAGTCGAAGGGTCCGGAGTCGAAGGTCGTGGTCTCGAACGGGTCCCGCTCGGCCGGCGTCTTCTCGAACGGCGTCCTGTCGGCGAAGCCCCTGTCGGGGGCCTCCTTGTCGAGGGGCGTCTTGTCGAAGGCCGCCCGGTCGAAGGGGCCGGACTCGAACGGGCTGCGGGCGAACGGGTCGGGCTGGCCGAACCCCCCGCTGTCGAAGGGGTTGCGGGCGAAGGGATCCGGCTCCGCGGGGCGCTCGAAGCCGCCCGATTCGAAGGGGTTGCGCGCGAAGGGGTCGTTGCCCGCGTTCCGCTGCGGCGGCTCGAACGGATTGCGCGAGAACGGATCGGGGTCGAAACCGGTCGTCTCGCGCGGGAAGGTCTCGAAGGGCCCGCGCTCGAAGGAGGCGGCGGCCGGGGCGCCGACCCCTGGCGCGTCCGCGCCGAACACGGGGGTGCGCGGCGGGTTGTCGAACGAGGTCGGGCTGGCGAGGGCCGGCGCGCCGAACGCGGGCTCGCCGAACGCGGGGGCGCCGAACTGCGGCCCGGTCCCGACGGCCGGCATCGGGCTGGTCAGCTCCGGCTGGGGCATGCCCGGCACTCCCGGGAAGGCCGGGCCGGCGTGGGCCAGCAGCGACTCGGGCAGCAGCACCATGGCCGTCAGGCCGCCGCTGTCCTGCTGGCGCAACTGCACCCGGACGCCGTGGCGCAGCGCGAGGCGGCCGACCACGAACAGGCCCATCCGGCGGGACACCGACACGTCCACCACCGGCGGGTTCGCCAGGCGGTAGTTCGTCTCCGCCAGTTCCTCGGGCGTCATGCCGATGCCGAGGTCGCTCACGGAGATGATCAGGCCGCCGCCGTCGATGCGGTTGCTCGACACGGTGACCTTGGTGTCGCGCGGCGAGAAGGAGATGGCGTTCTCGACCAGCTCGGCCACCAGGTGGACGACGTCGTTGACCGCCTGGCCGACGATGGACGCGCCGGGCTGCACCTGGATGTCGACGCGCTCGTAGTTCTCGACCTCCGACAGGGAGGCGCGGACGATGTCGACGATGGGCACCGGCTGGCCCCAGCGGCGCGCGGCCTCCTGCCCGGCGAGGACCAGCAGGTTCTCACTGTTGCGGCGCATGCGGGTGGCCAGGTGGTCGAGCTTGAACAGGTTGCCCAGCCGGTCCTCGTCCTGCTCGCCCTGCTCCAGTCCCTCGATCAGGGACAGCTGGCGTTCCACCAGGGTCTGCGTGCGCCGCGACAGGTTCACGAACATCGCGTTGACGTTGCTGCGCAGGCGCGCCTCGTCGCCCGCGAGGCGGATGGCCTCACGGTGGACCTCGTCGAAGGCCCGCGCCACCTCGCCGATCTCGTCACGGCCGACCACGCCGATGGGGACGATGGCCGGCACCTGGGCGTTGTCACCGGCCTCCCGCAGCTTCTGGACGGTGTCGGGCAGGCGCTGCCCGGCGACCTCCAGGGCCTCGCTGCGCAGTCGTCGCAGCGGGCGTACGAGCGAGCGGGCGACGCCGGCGGTGACGAGCAGCACCGCGATCAGCAGGAGCGCGACGGCGACGGCGATGACGACGGCCCGCTGCTGCTCGTCGTCCTTGAGCGACTGGCCGCGGGCCACGATCGCCGACGTCAGCTTGGCCTCGACGGTGCGCATCCGGTTGATCGGCTGCGAGATCGCGTCGAACCACAGACGGGTGTCGTCGCGTACGGACTGGTCGAGGCCCCTGAGGTCGAAGCCCGAGTTGGCCCGGTCGAGCACGAGCGTCCGGAGGAACTCCGCCTGGTCGACCCTGCCGCCGGAGACCGTGTTGTCGTAGTCGGTCCGTTCCTCCGGCGTGGCGCTCTTGCGGAACGCGCGCAGCTCGCTCTCCTGGGCGGACATCGCGCCGAGGAAGCTCTGGAGCTGGGCCTGCTCGAACCGGCCGGAGGTCAGCACCGTGGACAGCAGGCCGCGCTGCTGGGAGGCGCTCTCCTTCGCGCGGGCGAGTGCGGCCAGGGTGACCGACATCGCGCCGAGCCGGTCGTCGACCGTGCCCTTGGCCAGTTCGTCCTGCAGGGCCAGCAGGTTGTCGATGACGAGGGTGTACTGGTCGAGCACCGCCCGCGGCTGCAGGTTCCCCTCCGCGGCCTGGCCGCGCAGCGACTCCACGCCGTCGAGCTTGCCGAGGATGTGCTCGATCTCGGCCGAGGCCCGGTCGCTCACGCCGGTCCTGATCTCGTTCGCCAGGTCGCGTACGGCGGTGGCCGCCTTGTTCGTGAGGATGGTCTGCGCCTTGACGGCGGCGGCCGCCTTGGCCGGGCGGCCGATCGTGGCGTTCCACGCGGCCCGGTCCCGCTCGGCCTGCAGTTCGTGGGTGAGGTTCGCGACGCGGTCCACCAGCCGGGCCAGCTGGCTCGTCTGCTGGTACTGCGCCGCCGTGGCCACCGAGGTCACGATGCGGAACCCGCCGAGCACCAGTGCGGCCAGCGTGGGTATGAGGATCAGCGCCACCAGCCGGGAACGCACCCGCCAGTTACGCAGGAGGAAACGGCTTCCCTCGTCGGGCTCCTGCTCAGCCGGAACCCCGTTCCCGGGGCTCTCGTCGGTCCGGGGGTCTAGTGTCCTCACAGGCTTCGCAACCTCTCGCCGTATGTGCGCACAGGGGGAGTGTCTCGTCACGGATGTGGTCGGCGTGACACGGGAGACGTCCTGCAGGCGAGGGTAATTGCAGCACACCGACACCAGGGAGGCCAACCGAACACCCGTGCACAAACAACCTATACAGGCACGGAGATGATGTTATTTGAGCAAATATCGGGTCGTCTTCATTACCGGATTCTGCCCTTCCGGCTAGGTCACCATCTCACGAAACCACAGGCAGAAGGCTGGGAATCCGGTGACGCGGGCGGCCCGGACGGGCGCGGCCGCTGCCGGACGCCACGAAGGGCGGCACCCCCCGGGGGTACCGCCCTCGCCGCCCTCTCCCCGAGGGCTCACGGGACCGCGCTCAGTACGTCCTGCCGTAGGCGGCCCGGACCGTGAGCACGTACTCGACCAGGCTGATGAGCGTGGACTTGACGGCGTCCCGCGACCTGGCGTCCGTGCGGACGACCGGAACGTGCGGGGGCAGGGACAGCGCCTCGCGGACCTCGTCCTCCGAGTGGAGGAACTGCCCCTCCCAGCCGTTCATCGCGACGAGGAACGGAAGCTGGGCCTCCTCGAAGTAGTCGATGGCCGGGAAACAGTCGGCGAGCCTGCGGCTGTCCACGAGCACGACCGCCCCGATGGCACCGCGGACGAGGTCGTCCCACATGAACCAGAAGCGGTGCTGCCCCGGAGTGCCGAACAGATAGAGAATGAGGTCCTGGTCGAGCGAGAGCCGGCCGAAGTCCATCGCGACCGTCGTGGTCGTCTTGTTCGGCGTGAGCCCCAGGTCGTCGATGCCGGCGCTGGCGTCGGTCATCACGGCCTCGGTCGTCAGCGGAAGGATCTCGGAGACGGCACCGACGAAGGTCGTCTTCCCGACGCCGAACCCACCCGCCACGACGATCTTCGTCGAGGTAAGACCACGACTAGAGCCTGCGTAGTCCACTGAGCACCCTTTCGAGCAGGTTGAGGTCTGGCTGTCCCTGGTTGAGCTGCGGCATGTGCAGGCGGACCAGACCCTCGTCGGCCATGTCGGCGATGAGCACACGGGCCACGCCGAGCGGGACCCGGAGCAGCGCCGAGATCTCCGCGACCGATCGTACGGTACGACACAGCATCATGATCGATTCCTGCTCCGGACCGAGCAGGGAATAGTCATTGCTCTTCAAGGCCACCGATGATACGAGCGTTTCCATCGCCAGGTGATAACGCGGCTCGGCTCGCCCACCGGTGACGGCGTACGGACGGAACAGAGGTTCGTCCTCTGTCCCGTCACGATCGCGCATGCCTCACTCCCATGGTCATCGCCGCGATGTCTGCAGCTCGGCGCGCAGCGCCGGGGTGAGCACCTGTCCGGCCCGTTCCACGAGCAGGGTCATCTGGTAGGCCACCAGACCCATGTCGCAGTCCGGGGAGGCCAGCACGGCCAGGCAGGACCCGTCGCTGATCGCCATGACCAGCAGCAGGCCGCGCTGCATCTCGACCACGGTCTGGGTGACCGAGCCTCCCTCGAACACCCGCGAGGCGCCGACGGTGAGGCTGAGCAGGCCGGCGGCGACCGCCGCGAGCTGGTCGGCTCGGTCAGGGGGGAAGCCGTCCGATTGGGCCAGCCGCAGGCCGTCCGACGAGACCACCACCGCGTGCGCCACCCCAGGGGTGGTGCCGACGAAGTCGGTGATCAGCCAGTCGAACCTGCGTGCTTCCACGCTCAGCTCAGTCACGAGCCCTCCTCCTCTTTACCCGACCCTTCGGTGAGGCCGCCGGCCGCTTGGGCCCGGCCCCGCCGCACACCCTGCTGGAAGCTGGAAAGGCGGTTGCGCACCGCCTCGGCCGAGACCGGCGGACGCGGAGGCGCGGCGCTCTCCGTGCCGACCGAGCCGGGCACCAGGTTGGCCTTCGGCATGCGCTTGGGCAGTCCGGCGGCGGTGACGCCGCCGAGCGACGGGTCGCGCACGCTCGCCGCGGCCTGGAAACCGCTGTCGGCCCGCGACCGCCACAAGCCGGTGTCGCCGGACTGCTCGGCGGCGTTCGCCCGTCCGTCCGCCGGCCCGTCCATCGGCCCGGGGGCCGGTGCGGGGGCCGCTGCGGCCCGGGGGGTTCTCGCGATCTCTCCTGTGGTCTCCGCCGCGGTCTCCCCGTCCGCGGGCGGGACCGCGGTGGGACCGGTGTCGGAAGGACGGCGGAACCAGGCCGACTCGACCGAGGCGAAGATCGGCAGGAACTCGTCGCCGCGCTCCAGCGGCGAGTCCTCCGCCTCCGGCAGCGGACCGGTCGCCGACGCGAGGTCCCCCGCGCCGCCGGCCCGCGCCCTGGCGGGCGGCGGCGGGAAGGCGGTCGGCCCGGTGTCTCCCGGCGATCTCGTGACTCCCGGCGCCGGAGTGAAAGCGCTCACCCCCGTGCTTTCCCGAGCGAAGGCGTTCGGACCCGTGCTCTGCGGCGACGGCGAGACCGCGTTCGGCCCGGTGCTCTGCGGTGACGGGGGGAACGCGTTCGGCCCGGTGCTCTGAGGCGAGGACGGGAAAGCGTTCGGCCCGGTGCTCTGCGGTGACGGGGGGAACGCGTTCGGCCCGGTGCTGTAAGCAGAGGGTGCGAGCGCGTTCTCACCCGTGCTCTGCGGCGGCTGCGGGAACGCGTTCGGCCCGGTCGTGCCGGCCGGCGTGGCCGCGTCCCGCCGCGGGAGCGGGGTCGGCCCGGTGGGCAGCGACGGCCAGGAGGATTCGGACCGGCCGGGCGCGGGCTCCTCATCGAGCGGCGTGCCGAACGCCGGGGGCCACGACGCGCCCGCCTGCCCGCCGAAGGCCGGGCGGAGGGAGTCCGCGTCCGGAGACCCTCCCGGTGCTCCGGGCATCGGCTGCGGGCCCGAGTTCCCCGTGTACGTATTACCGGTGGCCGTGTTTCCGGCGTATGGGGTCTCGGCCGGCGGCGCCTCGGCGGGACCCGGCGCGCCGTACGGGTGCTCGGGCGGCGCGGGCGCCTCCCTGACCGGAGCGCCGAACGCGGAGAAGCCACCCGAGCCGTTTCCGCCGGACCCGGCGCCGCCGGCCACCGGGGGGCGGCGCGATCCCACGCCGCCGGCCGCGCCGTTGCCGGGGTTCCACGGCTCGAACGGGCCCGCTCCCGGCGCCTGGCCGGTGGGGTTGGGCTCGGCGAACGCCTGCCGGGCCGGCAGCCCGGCCGCGGTCTGCCCGACCGGGACCGACGGACGCGGCATGAGGGGCTGGTCGGCGTTGGAGATGAGCTGCGCGGGGAACAGCACCATCGCGATGATGCCCGCGCCGTCACCCCGGCGCAGCTGCACCCGGATGCCGTGGCGCAGCGCGAGGCGGCCGACCACGAACAGGCCCATCCGGCGGGACACCGACACGTCGATCGTGGGCGGCTCGGCGAGGCGGCGGTTGATCTCCGCCAGTTCCTCGGCGGACATGCCGATTCCGGCGTCGGTGACCCCGAGCATCACGGCCCCGCCCTCGACCGGGCTGCTGGAGACCACGACCTTGGTGTTGCGCGGCGAGAAGGCGATGGCGTTCTCGACGAGCTCGGCCAGGAGGTGGACGACGTCGTTGGCGGCGTGCCCGGCCAGGGCGATGCTGCGGGGAATCCGGACGACGACCCGTTCGTAGTCCTCGACCTCCGACAGCGAGGCGCGGACCACGTCGACCAGCCGGGCGGGCTGGCTGCGCTTGCGCGGCGGCTCGTGGCCGGCGAGCACCAGGAGGTTCTCACTGTTGCGGCGCATGCGGGTGGCGAGGTGGTCCAGCTTGAACAGGTCGGCGAGGCGCCGGCCGTCCTCCTCGCCCCGCTCCAGGCCGTCGATCAGTGAGATCTGACGCTCCACCAGCGTCTGGGTGCGGCGCGAGAGGTTCACGAACATCGAGTTGACGTTGGCCCGCAGGCGCGACTCCTCGGCGGCCAGCCGTACCGCCTGCAGGTGGACCTCGTCGAAGGCCTGGGCGACCTCACCGATCTCGTCGGTGCTGCCGACCGCGATCGGCTGCACCTGCGACTCCCGGTCGGGGTCGTCCGACTCGCGCATCCGCCGTACGATCTCGGGCAGCCTGCGTCCGGCGATGTCGAGCGCCTCCACCCGCAGGCGGCGCAGCGGCCGGACCATCGAGCGCGCGATGAGCGCCGTGGTGGCCAGCACGAGGACGAGGAGGGCGAGGATCAGGGCCCCGGCGATGAGGGCGTTGCGCTGCTCGGCCGACTGCAGGTCGCGGGTCCGGTCCTGCACCAGCGACGACACGCGGCCCTCGACGGCCGCCATCTGCTCGATGGTCTTGGTACTGTCCTGGAACCACCGCTGGGCCGTGTTGTCCCTGCTGCGGTAACGGCTGAGCGACTGGTTCTGCAGGCCCAGCCTGAGCGCCCACGACTTGGTCAGCTCGCCGTTCACGACGCCCGGATCGGCGAAGAGGGTCACCAGGCGGGTCGCCTCGGCCTGCGGGGCCTCCGAGTAGAACGTCGCGAGGTAGCTCGCCTGGCGCGACTGGGCGGCCAGGAAGTCCTGCAGCTCGAAGGTGGTGAAGGTCTGGTTGCGCTCCATGAACTCGCGGGTGAGGGCGGCCCGCTGCAGGGCCACCTCCTCCTTGGCGTGGGCGAGACCGCCCAGGGCGCGGACGTCGCCCACGATCTCGGGGGCGCCGTCGCTCGTGCCCAGCTCGTCGTGCAGGCGCAGGATGTTGGCGATCAGCGCGCTGTAGTCCTCCGGCGCGCCGTTGGCGCGGATGCCGGCGAGGCTGGCGAAGCGGCTCGTGAGCTGCTGGGCCTGCTCCCCCGCCCGCGCGCCGTAGTCCGCGTCGACGTTCTTGAGGTCGGCCCTCACCTGCTGCACCAGGGGGTCCACCACCGCGCGCTGGTCGGCGCGGGTCAGCTCGGTCTGGCCGTCGATGTCGAACTTGCGCCTGCTGTTGCCTCCCCAGACGAACAGGTCGCGTTCGAGGGCGAGCTGTTCGGCCAGGTCCCGCAGGTGCACCGAGTACTCCGCCGCCGACCTGGTCCGCTGGTAGGCGGTCAGGCTGTCCATCGAGCTCACGACGCGGAGGCCGGCGAGGAGCACGGCCACGAGCGTCGGAGCGAGGATCAGCGCGGTCAGGCGTGTGGGAACCCTCCAGTTGCGCGGTGAGAACGGGCTCCTCCGCCTGCGGTTATCGGTATTCGACTGCTTCATGCTCACCGGCCCCGCCATCGTTCGGCCTGCCTTCACGCGTCTGGACAGCATGAAGTGACACAGCTATATAAGCGGGGACAATTCGACCACAAGGTCATCAAGGCGAGCGGCCCTACCCCTGCCGCAGCGCCCCAATTGTTACCAAGAGGTGAGGATCGTGACCCTTATCACCTGAGGGCCGCGAGGACGTGCTCACGCACCTGGATCCGCTGCTGTTCGTCCACAATGGGGCGGCCCGTACGATCCGCCACATAGAAGACATCCACCGCTTCTGCGCCCAGAGTCTCCACACGCGCGGCCCGTACGTCAAGTCCGCACTCGCCGAAGGCACGGCCGATACGCCACAGCAGACCAGGCCTGTCGTGCGCTCTCACCTCCACCACACTCGCCGTGTTGGACTCGTCGTCAAGTAGCGTGACGCGCGGCGGCGCCACCGGCACCCGGGAAGGGCGCATGGACCTCGCCCGCCGGGCCAGGCGCTGCTCGATGTCGAGCCGTCCGGCCAGGACGAGGCGCAGATCGGCCTCCAGCGTCGCCGGATCCGGCGGCGAGCCGTACTCGGGAACGACGACGAACTCGATCACGGCGGTCGACCCG
Source organism: Microbispora sp. H10670 (assembly GCF_014161385.1). Taxonomy (NCBI): domain Bacteria; kingdom Bacillati; phylum Actinomycetota; class Actinomycetes; order Streptosporangiales; family Streptosporangiaceae; genus Microbispora; species Microbispora sp. H10670. The sequence continues at coordinate 10,048 of NZ_JABBWW010000019.1, forward strand.
GCGGACGCGGCGGAGGCGGCGCGCACCGCCATCCGGTGCGCCGCGAGCACCCCGGCCGCCCGCCACAGCAGGCCCGGCCGGTCGGGCGCGACCACGGTGACCGCGCTGCCGTTGACCCGCACCGCTCCGCCGCCGTGCCGGGCGAGCGCCGCCTGCTCGGCCGACAGCGCGGGCGCCGGCGCCGGCGGGGTGCCGGACAGCACCGACCTCACCCGTCTGACCAGGTCGGAGACCAGGGACGCCTTCCAGGAGTTCCACGCGGCCGGGCCGGTCGCGGTGCCGTCGGCCACGGCGAGCGCGGCCAGCAGTTCGAGGACCTCCCGGGAGCCGATCGCCTCGGCCACCCTGGAGATGGTCACCGGGTCGTCGAGGTCCCGCCGGGTGGCGGTCTCGGGCAGCAGCAGGTGATGCCGCACCACTGTGGCGAGGATCTCCACGTCCGCCTGCGGCAGGCCCATCCGGGTGCCGATGTCGCGGGCGACGATCTCACCGGTGGTCGAGTGGTCGCCCGGCCAGCCCTTGCCGATGTCGTGCAGCAGCGCCGAGATCAGCAGCAGGTCCGGGCGGGACACCTCGCGGGTGAAGGCGGCGGCTCCGGCCGCGGTCTCGATGAGGTGCCGGTCCACGGTGTACCGGTGGACCGGGTTGCGCTGGGGACGGTGCCGCACGCGCTCCCAGTCGGGGATCAGCTTGACGAGCACGCCGGCCTGGTCGAGCTCCTCCCAGACCGGTACGGCGGCGCGGCCCGCGCCGAGCAGCGCCACCAGCGCGCCGCGTGCCTCCGGGGGCCACGGCACGGGCAGCGGAGGCGACTGGGCGGCGAGCGCGTTGACCGTCGCCGGCGCCATCGGCAGCCCCGCCTCGGCGGCGGCCGCCGCCGCCCGCAGCACGAGCGTGGGGTCGGAGCGCGGGGTGACGCCGCGGGCCAGCACGACCTCGCCGCCGTGTTCGACGACGCCGTCCGCGAGCGGCCGCCGCCCGCGCGGCGCGGGACCGGTCAGCAGCCGGTCGACGGTGCGCCAGGTGGCGTCGAACGCGTGGGAGATGGTGCGGCCGGCCTCCGCCAGGCGGCGCATCAGCGCCTCGGCGTCGAGCATGCCCAGCGTCCCGGCGACCGCGTCCTGCTCTTGGAGCACCAGGCGGTCGGTTCCCCGGGCGGTGACCAGGTGCAGCCCGTGCCTGATGTCCAGCAGCAGTTCGTACGCCTCGCGGACGCGGGGGCCGGGGGCCGAGGCCACCCAGGCGGCGGCCACGGCCTGCATCGCCTGCACGTCACGCAGGCCGCCCCTGGCGTCCTTGAGGTCGGGTTCGAGGAGGAAGGCCAGCTCGCCGCCGGTCTCGGCGCGTTTGTCCGCCGATGCCCGCAGCTCGGCCAGCCTGCGCCGGGAGTCGGCCCGCCACTCCACGAGCACCGCCTCCCGGGCGGACCGGGTCAGTTCGGGATCGCCCACCACGTGCCGCGCCTGGATCAGCCCGAGCACGGCCTTGAGGTCCTCCCTCGCGACCTTCACCGCCTCGTCCACGGTGCGGACGGAGTGGTCGAGACCGATCCCCGAGTCCCAGATGGGGTACCAGATGCGGTCGGCGATCCTCGCCACGTCGTCGCGGCCGTTGTGGAGCAGGACGAGGTCCAGGTCGCTGCCGGGGGCGAGTTCGCCCCGGCCCAGGCTGCCCACCGCGACCAGGGCCACGCCGCTGATCCCGGTGGGAGCGGCGGGGCCTCGCTCGTCGGGGAGGCCGCCCTTCCCTCCCGATCCCTCCTCCCGCGCGTACGGCCGGGTGGCCGCCGTGCGGAACAGATCGGTGAGCCATCTGTCGATGTCCGCGGCCCGGTCCTTGCGGGTCGCGGCGAACGAGCGCGCCTCCCCTCTCATCATCCGGTTACAGCGCCTCCGGTCCGCGCTCCCCGGTGCGGACCCGGATGACCGTGTCCACGGGAACCGACCAGACCTTGCCGTCGCCGATCTTCCCGGTCTGCGCCGCCTTGACGATGACGTCGATGACGTCCTCGGCGTCGTCCTCCTCGGCCAGGACCTCGACCCGGACCTTGGGCACGAGGTCGACCTGGTACTCGGCGCCCCGGTAGACCTCGGTGTGGCCACGCTGGCGGCCGTAGCCGCTGGCCTCCGAGACCGTCATTCCCTTGATGCCGAACTGCTCCAGGGCGGCCTTCACGTCGTCCAGTTTGAACGGCTTGATGACTGCGGTGATGAGTTTCATGCGTCGACCTTCTTCGCCTGTGCCGCGGAAACGGGCCCGTTGACGGAGGCCACTCCCGAGGAGTGGACGGTGCCGAGGTCGTACCCGGTCTCGGCGTGGGTGGTGATGTCGATGCCGGTGACCTCGTCCTCCTGCTCGATCCGGAAGCCCATCGTCTTGTCGATGATCTTCCCGATCACATAGGCCATGATGAAGGAGTAGAGGCCCACCGCGACAGGGCCGAGCGCCTGGACGCCGAGCTGCGAGATCGGGCCGCCGTAGATGAGGCCCTGGTTCTGGCCGTCGGCGAAGGGGTAGCGGGCGATGAGACCGAGGGAGACCGCGCCGATCGCGCCGCCGACCAGGTGGACGCCGACCACGTCGAGCGAGTCGTCGAAGCCGAAGCGGTACTTCAGGCCCACGGCGTACGCGCAGACCGCGCCGGCCAGGAGGCCGAGCACGAGCGCCGCCCACGGGTCGACGAAACCACAGGCGGGGGTGATGGCGACCAGACCGGCGACGGCGCCGGAGGCGACGCCGAGGGTGGTGGAGTGGCCGTCGCGCAGCTTCTCCACGAGGATCCAGGCGCCGGCGGCGGCGGCCGTGGCGACCTGGGTGTTCATGAACGCGAGACCGGCGGTGCCGTCGACGGCGAGCTCGGAGCCCGCGTTGAAGCCGAACCAGCCGAACCACAGCAGGCCCACGCCGAGCAGGACCAGGGTGAGGTTGTGCGGGCGCATGGGGTCCTTGCGCCAGCCGGTCCGCTTGCCGAGCACGAACGCGAGCGCGAGGCCCGCGGCTCCGGCGTTCACGTGGACGACGGTGCCGCCCGCGAAGTCCTCGATACCGAGACCGGCCAGCCAGCCGCCGCCCCAGACCCAGTGCGCGACCGGGAAGTAGACCAGCGTCGCCCAGGCGATGCCGAAGACCACCCACGCGCCGAACTTGGCCCGGTCGGCGATGGCGCCGCTGATGAGGGCGACGGTGATGATCGCGAAGGTGAGCTGGAAGGCCGAGAACACCAGGTTCGGCATGCCGGTGCCGTCGTCCTTGGTGGCCGTGTCGATGAGGCTCTGCAGACCCAGGGCGTCCCCGCCGCCGATGAGCTTGTTGATGACGTTGTCCCCGTCACCGAAGGCGTCAAAGGCCAGCGAGTGGCCGTACAGGACCCAGGTCAGGGTGACGGTGATGATGCTGACGAACGACATCATCATCATGTTCAGGACGCTCTTCGCCCTGGTCATGCCCCCGTAGAAGAACGCGAGCCCGGGCGTCATCAACAGCACCAGTGCGGTTGCTGTGATCATCCAGGCGGTGGTACCGGTATCGATCTTCACCGACGCGGCCCTCCTTACATTTGGCGTGTGGCCGGTTATCACTCCCTCAGTGGCGTCGTCCCGGGCTTCCTCGGCCGGCTGGCTCACTGACGTTGGCGAAAGCGTGTTCTTCCGCCGTTTCAGCTCATGACCATGCGTGTTTCACATGTGTGAAACTCGCCCATCCCGTGTTTCGGCCAAGTTTCGGACGTGCTGGGAACGACAAAACGCGCACCCCTGGGGGGTGCGCGTCGTCGTGGGCGGCACGCCGGCCGCTAAGGGTGCCGCCGGGGTTCACCGAGCCGCTTCAGGGGCCGCCCGGGCCACCCGCCGGGCCACCCCGGTATGGCCAGGTCGTCAGGCGGCGCTGGCCATCTTCCGCAGCCGCGTCAGCGCGTCGCGCTCGATGCGCCGGGCGCGGTCACGGCCGATGCCGTAACGCTCACCCACCTCGGTGAGGGTGTGCTCGCGGCCGTCCACCAGGCCGTACCGCCAGCGGAGCATGTCGCGGATCTGGCCCTCCAGGCCGGTCAGCCACTGCTCCAGGCGCTCCTTCTCCAGCGTGGCCATGGCCTGCTGCTCAGGGTCGGCCCAGGTCTCGTCGGCGATCATGTCGCCCAGCTCGGTCTCGTCCTCGTCGCCCACCCCGAGCTGGAGCGAGACGGGGTCGGACGCCCAGCGGCGCAGCTCCTGCACGCGCTCGATCGGCAGGTCGAGCACCTCGGCGAGGTCGGCGTCGGTCGGCTCGGCGTCGAACTCGGCCAGCATGTCCCTGCGGACCCGCATGAGCCGGGTCATCTGCTCGCCCGCGTGGGTGGGCAGCCGCACCGGCCGCGCCTGCTCGTGGATGGAACGGCCGACCGACTGCCGGATCCACCAGGTGGCGTAGGTCGAGAACTTGTACCCCCGGCGGTAGTCGAACTTCTCCACCGCCCGGACCAGCCCGAGGTTGCCCTCCTGGACCAGGTCGATCAGGGGCATCCCCCGCCCCGAGTACTTCCTCGCCACGGCGACCACGAGACGCAGGTTGGCCTGGATGAACTCGTCCTTCGCCCGCCGCCCCGAAACGGCGAGGCGCTCGAGCTCCTCGTCGGTCGCGTCCGCGATCTTGGGCTCGGCCCTCCCGCCGTCGAGCAACTGCTCGGCGAACAACCCCGCCTCGATCCGCTTGGCGAGCTCGACCTCCTGGTCCGCGGTCAGCAACGGAACGCGGCCGATCTCGGCCAGATACGTCCCCAGCAGATCCCGGTCAGCGATCTGCTGCTCCTGCGTCCGATTCCCCGTCGCCATACGATGGCACCTCGTTCCGCCGCCACGATATGCAATATGTGAGCCGGTGACCGGACACGTCCGCCCCGTTCGGCGTGGCCCCCGGCTTCCTGCTCCTGACCCGGTCAACGGCCGGTCCATGGCAAAGATTCCCCAAATGAATACGACCGGGGAATGGTTTCCAGTTCCTCCCCAAGGAGGATGCGGGGCCGGGAAAAAAGCCGTTTACCCAGGTGTCCCGGGTCTAAACAAGGCGGCGTCCCCCTCGCCACACCTGTGCCACCAGCGGCACGCCGGGCCGGTACGCCAGGTGGACGTACGAGGGCGCCTCCAGGATGACGAGGTCCGCGCGGCCGCCCACGCACAGGGTGCCGACATCGGTGCGCCGCAGCGCCCGGGCACCCCCGCGGGTGGCCGCCCGTACGGCCTCCAGCGGCGTCATGCCCATCTCCCGGACGGCCAGGGCGATGCAGAACGGCATCGACGTGGTGAACGACGACCCCGGGTTGCAGTCGGTGGCCAGCGCCACGGCGACCCCCGCGTCGAGCAGCCGCCGCGCGTCGGGGTACGGCGACCTGGTGGAGAACTCCGCTCCCGGCAGCAGCGTGGCGACCACCCCGGAGGACGCGAGCGCGTCCACGTCGGCGTCGCCGAGGAAGGTGCAGTGGTCGGCCGACGCCGCCCCCATCTCACAGGCCAGCCGCACGCCCGGCCCCTCCCCCAGCTGGTTGGCGTGCACCCTGACCTGGAGCCCGGCCTCGCGGCCCGCCGCGAGCACCCGCCTCGCGTGCTCCTCGCCGAACGCGCCGCGCTCGCAGAACACGTCCACCCACCTGGCGTACGGCGCGCACGCCTCCAGCATCGGGCCGGTCACCAGCTCGACGTACTCGTCGGCGGTGGTCTCCGGCGGGACGACGTGCGCGCCCAGGAACGTGGTCTCCTCGGTGAACTGCCGGGCGATCTCCAGGCTGCGCCGCTCGTCCTCGACGGTGAGGCCGTACCCGCTCTTGATCTCGAAGGTCGTCGTGCCCTGCATCGTCATCTCCGAGACCAGCAGCGCGGTCGTGGAGACGAGCTCGGGGATGGTGGCCGCCCGGGTCGCGGCGACGGTGGCGCGGATTCCGCCCGCCGTGTAGGGCCGGCCCGCCATCCGCGCGGCGAACTCCGCGGTGCGGTCGCCCGCGAACACCAGATGGGCGTGACTGTCGACGAACCCCGGGATGACGGCGCGTCCCTCGACGCCGACCCGCTCGTCGGCGGGCGGTGCGCCGGCCGTGGGCCCGATCCAGCGGACCACCCCCTTCTCCGCGACCAGCGCGGCGTCCCGGATCTCCTCTCGTTCGGGATCTCCCGTGAACAGCAGTCCGATCTCGGTGAACACCGTGGAAGTCGCGTCGCTCGGCCACACGTCTCCTGATCCTCGCCAGGCCCCGCGCCGCGCAAACCCGCCGGGCCCGCCTGGAATCCCCTATTCGGGGCCGAGCACGGCGCCCGCGCGCCCCGGGCCGGCCGCGGCGCCGGTCAGGGGACGAGCGGGGCGAGCGCCTCGCGCAGCAGCGCGCCCGCGTCGCCGAGGACGTGCCGCCCGTCCGTCACGACGCGCCGCCCGCCGGACACCACCGAGTGCACGTCGGCGGCCGTCGCCGCGAAGACCACCGACGCCGCCGCCGACGCCCTCGTCGCCCCCGCCGTGCGGACCGAGTCGAGCCGTACGGAGACGAGGTCGGCCCACGCGCCGGGCACCAGGCACCCCGCGTCGGGGAAGCCCAGGGACGCCTGCCCGGCGGCTGTAGCGGCGTGCAGGAGGTCGGCGGGCGGCCAGTGGCCGCGCTCCCCCGTGACCAGCCGCTCGTCCAGCTCCACCGCCCGCGCCTCCTCGAACAGGTCGATGACCGCCTGGCTGTCGCTGCCCAGCGTGACGGGCGAGCCGGCGTCCAGGAGCCGGCGGGCGGGGCCCACGCCGTCGGCGAGGTCCCGCTCGGTGGTGGGGCACATGCACACGTGGCTGGTCGAACCGCCCAGCAGCGCCACGTCCACGTCGGACAGGTGGGTGGCGTGCACCGCGGTCGAGCGCGGCCCGAGCGCGCCGTGGTCGTGCAGCACCTGCACCGGTGTCGCCGCGTACGCCTCCACGCACGCCTCGTTCTCGGCCCGCTGCTCGGACACGTGGACGTGCAGCGGGCCGGTGTGCCGGTGGGCGAAGTCGACGACGACGTGCATCTGCTCGGGAGGCACCGCGCGCACGGAGTGGATGGCCGCGCCGATCTCCACGTCCCGCGCCCCCTCGTGCGCCCGCGCCAGTGCCTCGGCCCTGGCCGCCCAGCGCTCGGCGTCCCCGTCGCCGAACCGCACCTGGGCACCGGTGAGCGCGTCGCCGATGCCGCCGGTCAGGTAACAGGCGTCCAGCAGGGCGATGCGCAGACCGGCCCGCCTGGCCGCCTCGACCAGCGCCTCGCCCATCGCGTTCGGGTCCGCGTACGGCGTGCCCCCGGGGCCGTGGTGCAGGTAGTGGAACTCGGCCACGGCGGTGATCCCGGCGAGCGCCATCTCCGCGTACGTCGCGGTGGCCAGCGCGAGGTAGCGGTCCGGGTCGAGCGTCTCGGCGACCGCGTACATCCGCTCCCGCCAGCTCCAGAAGTCGCCCCGGCCCGTCTGGGTGTGGCCGCGCAGGGCACGGTGGAAGGCGTGCGAGTGGCAGTTGGCCAGACCGGGCAGGGTCAGCCCGGCCAGCCGCTCGGCGCCCGGCGGAGGCGGCACACCCGGCCGGACGTCCCCGATGCGGGAGCCCTCGATCGCCACCGCGACGCTCTCCACGACCTCGCCGGGCGGCAGCCACGCCATCTCGCACCAGTAAGTCACGTGCACCGGTCCTCCAGCTGGGCGGCGTGGCTGGCGCCACGGCCGGTCCGACGGGCCGTCAGCGGGTCGGTCCCGCCGCCGGCCGCACGGTGATCTCGGTGACATGCGCGTCCGGGGTGGCCGTCACCGCGGTCAGCACGGCGCGCGCCACCGACTCCGCCTCCAGGTACCTTCCCGGCTCGTACGGCTCACCCTCCTGCTCGCGCACGTCCCTTTGCATGTCCGTGGCCACCCGGCCGGGGAAGATCGAGGTGACCCGCACGCCGTTCGCGTGCTCCTCCTCGCGCAGCACGTCACCGTACGCGCGGAGGGCGAACTTGCTCGCGGCGTAGGAGCCCCAGTTGGGGTTGGCCCGCTGCCCCGCGCCGGAGTTGATCAGCACGACGTGCCCTCGGGCCGCCCGGAGGGCGGGCAGCAGCAACCTGGTCAGCTCGGCGACCGCGACGACGTTGACCTCCAGCGTCCTGCGCCACACCTCGACCGGCGTGTCGGCGAGGTGGCCGAGCCTGGCGATCCCCGCGCTGTGCACCAGCAGGTCGAGCCGTTCCACCCCCTCCACCTCGGCGGGGGTCAGGTCGGTGAGCTCCACCGCCCAGGGACGGGACCCGGGCAGCTCGTGGCACATCGCGTCGAGCGCCGTGCCGTCCCGGCCGCCGAGCAGCAGGTCGTACGTGGGGGCGAGGGCGCGGGCGATCGCCGCGCCGATACCGCGCGAGGCGCCGGTGATCAAAGCCGTGGGTCGCATGGAGCACTACCTTAGGTCGCCACGCCGGGTCGCCGCCGTCCCGCCCCGCGCACGCCGGCCCGGCCCGCGTTTCCGGTGGACCGCTCTGGAACGTGGCGGGGCGCCCCGGCCCACTGACCGGGGCGCCCCGCCTCCGGCCCGGCCACCGGGCGCGCCCGCACGCGCGTTGCCCCCGGCGTCCGGGGCGGTGGTGAAGGAGAGGTAACGCACCTCCTGCCTTCCCGGCTCCCGGTCGAAAGAAGCTGTGGTCAGGTGTAAGGGCTGCTCACGGTTCCCCATCACCCGTCCGATCGCCCGTCCGGCGGCCCGTCGGCGCGGGCCCGCCGGTCGCCGGTCAGGTCGCCACGAGGAACTGCGTGGCGGCGAGCTCCCGGTAGAGCGCGTCGGCCGCGACGAGCTCGTCGTGGGTGCCCCAGGCCCGCACACGCCCGGCCTCCATCACCACGATCCGGTCGGCTCCGGTCACCGTGGACAGGCGGTGGGCGATCACCAGGACCGTCGTCTCCCGCGCCACCTCCGCCACGACCTCCCGCAGCCGCAACTCGTTGACGGCGTCGAGCTGGGACGTCGCCTCGTCGAGCAGCAGCAGCCTCGGCCGGCGCAGCAGCGCCCTGGCGATGGCCACCCGCTGCCGCTCCCCGCCCGACAGCAGGACCCCGCGGTGGCCGACCGGCGTATCCAGCCCCTCGGGCAGCCGCTCGACCAGGTCGTCGAGGCGGGTGCGGGCCAGGGCCCGGGCGATCTCCTCGCCGGTCGCCTCCGGCGCGCCGAAGACCAGGTTCTCCCGCAGCGTCCCGGCGAGAACGGGGGCGTCCTGCTCGACGTACCCGAGCATGGCCCGCAGCTCGCCGAGCGGCCAGTCGCGGATGTCGCGCCCGCCGACCGCGACGGTGCCCTCGCTGGCCTCGTAGAACCGCTCGATGAGGCCGAACACCGTCGACTTGCCCGCGCCTGAGGGCCCGACCAGCGCGGTCATGCCGCCCGCCGGCACCTCGAAGGTCACGCCGTGGTGCACGACCGGCCGGTCCTCGTCGTACCGGAAGACGACGTCCGTGAACGTGACCCCGACGGGCGCGCCGCCCGCCGCCGGGGCGGGCGCGGCGACCGGCTCCGCGGGCAGCAGGGCGATCTCCTGGATGCGCGTGACCGCGGCCAGGCCGTTCTGCATCTGGGTGAGGCTCTGGATGATCTGCCCGATCGGGGAGACCAGGTAGAACAGGTACATGAGGAACGCGATCAGCGCGGAGATCTCCATCTCCCCCGACGCGACCCGGGCGCCGCCCACTCCCAGCACCGCGAGGAAGGCGAGCTGGATGGACGTCCACGCGCCGACCCCGGCCAGCGACGTCCACCCGGCGGCGGCCACCCCGCGGTCGCGCGCCTCGGTGGCCGCCGCGGTCACCACCGCGGTCTCGCGGGCCTCCGCGCCGCTGGCCTTGACCGTACGGAACGCCTGAAGCGCCCGGTCGAGCATCGAGCCCATCTCGCCCAGCGCCTCCTGGGCCCGCAGCGAGGCCCGTCGGATGCGCGGGGCGATCACCACGCCCATGACCGCGACCAGGGCGACGACGGCCAGGGTGACCCCGAGCAGCAGGCCGTCCATGATCGCCATCATCACCGCCGCGCCGAGGAACGTGAACGCGCCTCCGACCAGCGACGCCAGCGCGTCCGTGCAGACGGCCCGCAGCAGGGTGGTGTCGGAGCCGACGCGCGACAGCAGGTCGCCGGGACTGAGCCGGTCCACCTCGGGCACCCTGAGCCGCAGGATGCGGTCCACCAGGGTCCGGCGCGAGGCGAGCACGATGGTCTCGCCCATGCGTTCGAGGAGGAAGCGCCCCGCCGCCGCGACCAGCGCACCCGCCATGACCGCGGCCGAGAGGCCGAGCACCGGCCCGGTCATCGTGCCGCCCGCGCCGAACGCGTCGATCACCCGCTTGGCCATCAGCGGCATCGCGAGCCCGGCGAGGCTGCCGGCGAGGCTGAGCAGGCCGCCCAGCAGGAGCGTCCGCCGATGCGGCCGGACCTGGTCGAGCAGCACCCGCCAGGCGGCCCGGTCCCCCAGTGACGCCTTGCGCGGCGGAGCGGGTGAACCGTCGTCGTCGCCGTCCGTCGCCACCGCAATCTCCTCCGCGAGAGCCCACCGTGCGATCTTCCGGGGACCCTAACGCACCGGAAAGGCCGGTGCGCGCGGAGATTCCGCGTCTCTGGCCGGCGCACCCGGCCGGCCCGTGACCTCGGGCCGCGCCGGCGAGCGACCCCTCAGCCTCCTACGCCGTAGAGCAGCCGGATGTCCCTGATGGTGTCCATGATCTCGTACCAGGTGAGGCACAGGGAGGCCTCGGCCTCCTCGGTGCGCGCCTCGGCGGCCATCAGGCGGTCGCCGGTGAGCAACGCCGCCTCCTGTTTGAGTTGCGCCGCCATTTTCCGGAACACGAATCGCCCGCGAGACTCCATGCCGACCCTCCCGCCCCCCGCCAGCTTTTACATAAGCTGAAATACCCACAGAATCCGACGAAATTCTTTTCGTCCGATCAGCGGACCCTCGTTCCCGGACGCAGCGGGTTCCCGGGCGCTCAAGGGGGCTCCCGGACGCTCAGCGGGCCCGGGGGCGGCCCGACCGCCAGTGCCGCCCGGCCCGCTCCGTCCCCCGCCGGGGACGCGGGGCCACCGCCCGCCGCCGGTGGCGCCGTACGGGCGACGCGGGCGCGGGAAGGTCGTGACGGCCGGAGACGAACTCCTGGATGGCGATCTTCACCCGGATGACCGGCCGGCGCCAGCGCTCCTCCCGGTGGATCGCCTTGGCCATGAGGCGGGGCCGGGGGCGCCGCGCCCGCTCCGAGTAGAACCAGCGGGCCCACGGCGAGCCGGGGCGGGCCACCCGCACCGCCCCCACGTACAGCGACGGCGGCACGAACAGCCCCAGCAGGCCGCTCCAGATCTTCCCCTTGAGCAGGGTGATCACGGCGAAGACGAGGTTGACCACGAGGAAGGCGGGGGCGGTCCCGCCGTCCCAGCCGAGCGGGTGCAGCCCGAACAGGAGCAGGCCGGTGGCGGCGATCGCCACGAAGACCGCGTCGACCGAGGTGCGGCCCTCCTCCTGCCAGTAGACGTCCCGCAGGTGCAGGATCAGCGCGAACTCGTCGAGCACGAGGGCCGCGCCCACGCCGAAGACGGCCGAACTGAACGAGTACCACCCCTGGGAGACGCCCGACAGGACCAGCCCGGCCACCCCGCCGAGCAGGGTGAGCACCACCCCGAAGACGACGTGGTGGATGTGCATCTCGCCGACGCTGACGTTGCCGAACCACCGCGTCCTGGCCCTGATCAGCCGGACGTTGACCCGCGTGCACAGGAACGCCGTGATCAGCGCCACGAAGAAGCAGAACAACGGCAAACGGTGCGCGTCGACGACGCGTTCGCGAAACCAGTCGGCCATACGGCTATCCATCCCCTGGTCCCCGATGCTACGGCCCGCATCGCAGTGGTCGGGCAACGGTCATGCGGTGCGCGCCGGACCCGGCGGCGCTCAGGCAGCGCTTCACGCGGCGCTCAGGCAGCGCTCACGCGGTGCTCGGGCAGTGCTCACGCGGTCCCAGGCGGCGCTTACGCGGGGCTCAGGCGAGGAAGCCGCGCAGGAGCGCGGCCGTCCCCTCCAGGTGCTCGGCCACCGCCCGGCCCGCCGCCTCGGGGTCGCCGTCCAGGATCGCGGCGGCGATGGCGGCGTGCTGCACCGCCGCGTGCTCGATGTTCGGACCCAGCACGGGGATCGCGTCGAGCAGGTCGGTGACCCGCAGCCGGGCGTCCGCGCACGCGGCGGCCAGCAGCGGGGAGCCGGTGAGCTCCCCGATGGCGAGGTGGAAGGCGATGTCCCTGCGGCGGTAGTCGGCCGGGGCGGCGTCGTTCACCCCGGCCAGCCGGGCGTTCAGGGTCTCCCGCCGGTCCGGGGTCAGCTCGGTCGTCGCGAGGACCCGGGCCGCCCCGCACTCCACGGCCATCCGGAACGTCAGGGCGTCTTCTAGCTCGTCCTCGCCCATCCGGGTGAGCGCCCTGCGCAGGTCGCCCTTGCGGGGGCGCGGCGGGCGGTAGACGACGAACGCGCCGCCGTACCTGCCGCGCCGTACGTCGAGGTAACCGGCTTCCTGCAGGGCGCGGATCGCCTCACGAAGGGTGACCCTGCTGATGCCGAGCCGGTTCGCGAGCTCCCGCTCGGGCGGCAGCTTCTCCCCGTGCGCGACGACACCCAGCTTGATGGCCTGGAGCAGGCGCTCGACGGTCTCCTCGAACGCGTTGCCCGCCCGCACCGGCCGCAGCAGCGACACCCCGCCCGTGAGCGCGCCGTCCGCCGCCCTGTCCCCGGCCTTGGAGTCCTGCCGTACGGCGGCCCGCGGCGCGGAGGCCGGGCGCGGCTCGGGGGCGGGCCGGGGGGCGGGCGCCCGCGCCGGGGTGCTGTCCATGCCTCGCCGTCCCTCCGCCCCTTCTCCGCCCTGACACGCCGTGCCCGCGCGTCCCGCCGTATCCCCCGCGCGTCCCGCGTGAACAGCGGCGTGTCCACCGGGTCCTCCGCGCGGCGATGGCCCGCCACACGATCGAGGTTAGTCCCGCGTGTTGTTGACGACGAGGGGAGCAGGGTGCTTGCATGCCTTCAATGGTCTGATTCTAGACATTTGGACGGGAGGCGTCGTGCTCGCCGTGGAACGACTTCGCGACGATGTCGAGGCGGGCCGGGTCGACACGGTCCTGCTCGCCGTCACCGACATGCAGGGACGACTGCAGGGCAAGCGGCTGTCCGCGCGCTACTTCCTGGAGGAGGTGCTGGACCACGCCGCGGAGGGGTGCAACTACCTGCTCGCCGTGGACGTCGACATGAACACCGTGGACGGTTACGCCATGTCGTCCTGGGAGCGCGGCTACGGCGACTTCGTGATGCGGCCCGACCTGTCGACGCTGCGCCGGGTGCCGTGGCACGAGGGCACCGTGCTGCTGCTGGCCGACCTGGTGTGGGAGGACGGCTCGGACGTCGTGGCCTCTCCCCGGCAGATCCTGCGCCGCCAGCTCGCCCGGCTCGCCGAACGCGGCTGGACCGCCCAGGTCGGCACCGAGCTGGAGTTCGTCGTCTACGACGACAGCTACGAGCAGGCCTGGCAGCGGGGCTACCGCGACCTCACTCCGGCCAACCTCTACAACGTCGACTACTCGCTGCTCGGCACCTCCCGCATCGAGCCGCTGCTGCGCAGGATCAGGCTCGGCATGGAGGGCGCCGGGCTGTACGTCGAGTCCGCCAAGGGCGAGTGCAACCTCGGCCAGCACGAGATCGCCTTCCGTTACGCCGACGCGCTCACCACCTGCGACAACCACGTGTTCTACAAGAACGGCGCCAAGGAGATCGCCGCCCAGGAGGGCAGGTCGATCACCTTCATGGCCAAGCCGAACCAGCGCGAGGGCAACTCCTGCCATATCCACCTCTCGCTGCGGGACGCCGACGGCAGGCCGGTCATGGCGGGCGACGAGCCGTACGGGCTGTCGGAGACCGGGCGGCGGTTCGTTGCCGGCCAGCTCGCGGGGCTGCGCGAGCTCACCCTCTCCTACGCCCCCAACGTCAACTCCTACAAGCGCTTCGTGCCCGGCAGCTTCGCGCCCACGGCCGTGAAGTGGGGGGTGGACAACCGCACCTGCTCGATGCGGCTGGTCGGCCACGGGTCCTCGTTGCGGGTGGAGAACCGGGTGCCGGGCGGCGACGTGAATCCGTACCTCGCGGTCGCGGCGATGATCGCGGCCGGGTTGCGCGGCGTCGACACCGGGCTCGATCTGGAGGAGCCGTTCGGCGGGAACGCCTACGACTCCCCGGCCGAGCGGGTGCCGGCCACCCTCCGCGACGCCCTGGCCCTCTGGGAGGGGTCGCGCATCGCCGAGGAGGCGTTCGGCAAGGACGTGGTCGAGCACTACGCCAACAACGCGAGGGTCGAACTGGCCGCCTTCGACGCGGCGGTCACCGACTGGGAGCTCTATCGGGGGTTCGAGCGGCTGTGAAGATAGTCAATCCGGCGACCGAGGAAGTGATCGCCGAGGTCGAGATGGCGGACGCCGCCGAGGTGGACCGCGCCGTCGAAAGAGCGCGCGCCGCGTTCCCCGCCTGGCGGGCGGTCGCGCCGGGCGACCGGGCGCGGCTGCTGCGCCGCTTCGCGCGGATCGTGGACGAGCACGCCGAGGAGCTCGCACGGCTGGAGATCACCGGCGCGGGGCACACGGCCGGCAACGCGCGCTGGGAGGCGGGCAACGTCCGCGACGTGCTCGACTTCTACGCGGGCGCGCCCGAGCGCGACCACGGCAGGCAGATCCCGGTGCCGGGCGGGGTGGACGTCACGTTCGCCGAGCCGCTGGGCGTGGTCGGGATCATCGTGCCGTGGAACTTCCCGATGGTCATCATGACCTGGGGGGTGGCCCCGGCCCTGGCCGCCGGCAACACGGTGATCGTGAAGCCCGCCGAGTGGACCCCGCTGACCGCGCTGCGGCTGGCCGAGCTCGCCCTGGAGGCCGGGCTGCCCGAGGGCGTGCTCCAGGTCGTCCCGGGTGAGGGGGAGGTCGCGGGAGCCCGGCTGGTGGAACACCCGGACGTACGGAAGATCGTGTTCACCGGGTCGACCGAGGTCGGGAAGCTCATCGGAGCCAAGGCCGCCGAGCAGGTCAAGCGGGTCACGCTGGAGCTCGGCGGCAAGAGCGCCAACATCGTCTTCGCCGACTCCGACCTCGCCAGGGCGGCGGAGTCGGCCCCGATGGCGGTCTTCGACAACTCCGGACAGGACTGCTGCGCCCGCTCGCGCATCCTCGTGCAGCGTTCCGTCCACGACGACTTCCTCGCGCGGCTCACCGAGGCCGTACGCGAGGTGAAGGTCGGGGACCCGGGCGACCCGGCGTCGCAGATGGGCCCGCTGATCAGCGCCGAGCACCGGGAGCGGGTCGCCTCGTTCGTCACCGAGGCGGACGTGTACGCGCGGGGGTCGTGCCCGAGCGGGCCGGGCTACTGGTTCCCGCCCACGGTGCTCGCCGGGTCGTCCTCGGAGTCCTTCCGGCGGGCCTTCACCGAGGAGATCTTCGGGCCGGTGGTCGCCGTCGTGCCGTTCGAGGACGAGGCCGACGCGGTGCGGATCGCCAACGACACGGCGTACGGCCTGTCGGGGTCGATCTGGACCCGCGACGTGGGCCGGGCGCTGCGCGTGGCGCGGGCCGTCGAGGCGGGCAACCTGTCGGTCAACTCGCACTCCAGCGTCCGCTACTGGACCCCCTTCGGCGGCTTCAAGCAGTCGGGCCTGGGCCGCGAGCTCGGCCCCGACGCCCTGTCCGCGTTCACCGAGACCAAGAACGTCTTCATCTCCACGGAGTAGATCAATGCAGCGTTTGCAGGACCGCGTCGCCGTCATCACCGGGGCGGGCAGCGGCATCGGGCTGGCCACGGCCCGCCGGTTCGCCGAGGAGGGCGCGAAGGTCGTGGTCGCCGACCTCGACGAGACGGCCGGCGCCAAGGCCGCCGACGAGGTGGGCGGCCTGTTCGTCCGGGTGGACGTGGCGAACGAGGACGACGTGGCCCGGATGTACCGGACCGCGTCCGAGGAGTTCGGCGCCGTCGACATCGCGTTCAACAACGCGGGCATCTCCCCGCCCGACGACGACTCGATCCTGGAGACCGGGATAGACGCGTGGCGGCGGGTGCAGGAGGTCAACCTCACCAGCGTGTACCTGTGCTGCAAGCACGTGATCCCGTACATGCGGAGGCAGGGCAGGGGCTCGATCATCAACACCGCGTCGTTCGTCGCGGTGATGGGCTCGGCCACCTCGCAGATCTCCTACACCGCGTCCAAGGGCGGGGTGCTCGCGATGAGCCGTGAGCTGGGCGTCCAGTTCGCCCGCGAGGGCATCCGGGTGAACGCGCTGTGCCCCGGGCCGGTGGACACCCCGCTGCTGCGGGAACTGTTCGCCAAGGACCCCGAGCGCGCCCAGCGCCGCCTCGTCCACGTGCCGATCGGGCGCTTCGCGCGGGCCGAGGAGATCGCCGCGGCGGTCGCGTTCCTCGCCTCCGACGACGCGTCGTTCATCACCGCCTCGGAGTTCCTGGTCGACGGCGGCATCTCCGGCGCGTACGTCACTCCGCTGTAGGGGGCTCGGCGGAGGTCTTCTGTGGTCAGACGAGGGGGAGGCAGGGCATGTCCCGTCCGGTCATCGGCGTCACCTGCTACGTGGAGCCGGCGAGGTTCACCGTGTGGGACATGCCGGCGGCGCTGCTGCCGTACATGTACGTCGACCACATCGTGCGGGCGGGCGGGCAGCCGGTCATCCTGCCGCCCGCCGGGGAGCCCGCCGCGCTGGCCGGCCGTCTCGACGGGCTGATCATCGCGGGCGGGGGCGACATCGACCCCGCGCGGTACGGGGCCGTCCCGGCCGAGCAGACCGGCTACATCCGGAAATTTCGGGACGATGCCGAGTTCGGGCTGATGAGCACCGCGCTGGCGGCCGGGCTGCCGTTCCTGGGCATCTGCCGGGGCCTCCAGGTGCTCAACGTGGCACTCGGCGGCACCCTCCACCAGCACCTTCCCGCGGTCGTGGACCACACCGGCCACTCCCCCGCCCCCGGGGTCTTCGGCCGCCTCCCCGTACGGCTCTCGCCGTCGCTGGCCAAGGTCTACGGCGACGAGGAGCTGGCCCCGGCGCACTACCACCACCAGGCGATCGACCGCCTGGCCGACGGCCTGGAGGTCACCGCCCGCTCGGACGACGGCACGATCGAGGCCGTCGAGGTCACCGGCGCGGCGTTCGCCCTCGCCGTCCAGTGGCACCCCGAGGCCGACGAGGACGGCCCCTTGTTCCACGCCCTCGTCGAGGCCGCCCAAACTCGCTCCTGATCGTCTGGCGGCGGTCAGTCCGCCGTCCACAGGTACCAGCCGCCGCCGAGGTGACGCACCAGGTCGTCGAGTTCCCGTTCGTCGCCGGGACCCTCAGGCAGGTAGGCCATGCCGTACCGCTCCAGGGACAGGAACGACCCCGACCGGGCGATGGCGAAGCTGACACCGCCTCCCGTCAGCCGTTGCGGGGAGGCGACCGTGAAGACACCGACCCTCTTCTGTCCTTCACCGGCGGTCCCGGCCGCCACCGCGTGCGCGTAGTCGTTCAGGGCCGCTTCGGACAGCTTGAAGCCCGCCCACGTGCACGCCCCGCTGAAGGCCGCCACCAGCGTGACCAGCGCGATGAGCGGCGTCAGCGCGACCGCGGGTGCCGGCCGATGTCGCCTGCTCACCAGTATCGCCGTGAGCCAGGCGCAGAACAGCAGAAGCCAGCCGAGCGCGATCGGCTCACGAAACAACCACCTGACGCCGGGGGTGGCCGCCGCCGTCATGGTCACCATCGACAGCAGCGTGGTCGCGACCGGCACCACAATCCACACCGCCCGGGCGGCCCATGGAACCGTTCGCATCGAATCCACTCCCGACATGGCACGGCAATACAGAGCCGACACGACAGTCATCCGGGTAGGGGCACGCTCGCCCGTACGGAAACCGAGGCGGGGCCCTCAGCGCCTACGGCTGCCTTCTATTTTCCCTATTCGTGCGACCTCATGAGGACCGGAGCCGCACATCCACACACTGACGCCGTTGAGCACGTCCGGTTTCAAACCGAGGCGATGACCAGGACACAAGGGCCAGACCCGCCAAAACTCGTCGATGTAGTCCCCTTGAATGCCCGCCGCGATCTCTACCAGAGTGTCCTGGAATCCGATCCCGAACACCTCCCACCCGTGGACGACCACTCCCTCCCGAGCGGGTTCACCCATCGAGACTGTGGGAGCGATGTACCAGTCGAGGGCATCAGGAAAGTCCGAAAGCACCAGCCGAAGAGCTTGCTCGGCATGGGCGAACCGCAGGGCCAGCAATCGCCTCCGAAGGTCGTCCCCGAAGAGCAGACCATCTTCGGCGTAGATTCTCCGCAGTTCTGTGATGGCCTCCGTGCCGAGGCGATCCACCTCGGCGTCAAATGCCTCGTCCTCTCGCAGCAGCGAGATCCACTGCGCGAACTCATCATCGGGATTCAATCGTTCCCCTGTGCTCGAGACCGGCGACCCGCAGTCGTATCCAGCAGCAGGCGGTGGTGACGCCTCCAGCCCGGTGCCACATCGGCTACTTCAGATACTCCCACCCGGGAGCCACCTCACCAATTCGTCGTCACGACGTTGAGGCAAGCCCAGAAGACCGGCCAGACAATCCAGGGGACCGCCGATCTCATGTTCTCGCGCAGCGCGAAGATCGTCACGACTGCCACGACCTGAATAACCGGAATCGCCCAAATGATCGCAATGATTACGATAGGCCCAGGCGCCATGGTGAATAACAGGAACGAGAGCATCACATGCGTCGCGAAAGAGAAGAAGATTTTTAAAAGAAGCCTTCCCGCCCTGGGGACGAGGTCGGCAGGCTCACTGTTCTTCTTCGTTGAAAGACTCGTCACCGCTCGGTCTGCCGGCCTAGGAGACGTCACGATTCCCACCAGCGCATATCACTAGGAGGACCGAAATCGGGCCGCTCGTAGACCGTCGGCTCTTCAACTAGATCCTTGCCCTTCCCTCCTCAATTACCGTCTTGATTCTTAGAGGGCGGATCACGAAACATATCGGCTATGATCATCACGCTTGCGATGAGGATACCCGGAATAATCCCGGCCGCCAGACCGCTGGCGACCGTCCCCTGATTGAGGACAGCCACGACGGCGATCACCAGAACCGTCCCGGCGCCACACAGTGCTGCGAAGGCAACTTCTCGCCCCGTCACCCTACGTCGAGCCATAAGCGACCTTCCTGCGAACGAAGGGGCGGCCACACCAGGTGCGGCCACCCCCGAGTTTTATTCAGCTACTTGTTGTTGTTCGCGTGCTGAACACTGTAGATACCTGAAAGGATATAGCCGACCACGGCCGACATGACGATGGAGACCTGCCTGCCCGCCTTCGTACCGAGCGCCCAGCGAATCGCCCGGGTAAGAGCAGAGCCAAGCTTGTTGGCCAAGGGGCGTATCTTTCCGATCAGCCACTTCCCCCACTTCGTCCTGAGGAACTTGCTGGCTCCAGGAATAGCGAGAGCTGCTTTGACGACGGAACCGGCAAGCTTGCTCCCAAGCGTTCCCCAGGTGAACCCGCCGTCCCAACGCGTCTCCACCCAGTAACTGATACCTGTCGCCGCTGCCACCGCGACGACATGGCAGAGCGCGATTCCAAGGCCGGACGTGGCGCCGCCGCAGGCGGCGAGAACAACCGTTTCGACTATACCGTCGACCGCTGCTACGGCGACGTTGCAGGCAACGCTCGACCAACTCCACCCATTGGGGCATCTCCCGTCGAGGTCCCTGCAGTTTATCGGGTCTGAATTGCAGTAATCGTAGGCGTTGGCACTCGCCCCGACCACCGGATCGACCTGAAGGAATCGGCCGGTCGCGGGGTTGTAGAGGCGGACGCCCATGAGGACGATGTCGCCGACGGTGTCGCTGGCACGTTGGGCGCCTCCCAGCCATTCGTAGCGGTCGCTCGTGTTGGTCGCACGGTCGAGGCCATATTCGGTCTGTTCCGCGTAGTTGTCCACACCTGTGGCGCCACTGTTGTCGGCACAGGTCGCGATCACGTCCCCATGCAGGTTGGTGAGTTGCAGTGTGAGCGTGCCGCCGCTGGTCTGCGTGGCCGACAGGCCGGTGAACGCCGTGACGTTGCGGGTCCAGCTGCCATTGACCTCGCCGATCCAGGCCGGCGAGTCGCCGCCACCGGTGTAGTGGTTGGTCTGGGTGCCGGCCGAGGACGTGGTCTGGCGGATGCGGCCGAGAGGGTCAAGGGTGAAGGTCTTGGTCGTGGACGCCTGGGTGAGTGTCCTGACCATGTCGCCCGCGTAGTAGCCGGCCGTGACCGCCGCGCCGTTGGCGGTAGACGAGGCCGGTACAGCGGTCGTACGGCCGAAGGCGTCGTAGGAGTACCCGGAATCGGTGATCCGGTCCGCCGAGTCGAAGGTGTGAGTTGCGGTCGTCGGTGTTGTCGAGGTGGAGCAGGAGCCGTCGTCGGCCGCAGGGTAGCTCGCCTGGGAGGTGCGGTTGGTGTCCACGTCGAACCCGTAGGTGCGGGTCTCGCACGACAGGTTGTAGGTGTCGGCGACCTTGGTCAGGCGTCCGGCGGTGTCGTAGGTGTAGTGCTGCAGGCTGCCGTTCGGCCCGGCCGTCTCCACTGTCCGGCCCTCGACGTCCGGAGTCGCCGTGAATGCCAGCCAGGTCGTGCCCGACTTTGCGTAGGTCAGGCCGGTTTGTTTGCCGGTGCCATCCCACGTGCTGGTGGCGGTCAGACCGTTCGGGTACACCTGCTTGCTGAGGTTGCCGGCGGCGTCGAAGGCAGCCGTGAAGGAGCCGATTGTGGAGACCGCGATTCCCGTGGGCACGCCGCGCCGCTCGGCCTTCCCCGCGGCGTCGGTGCCGTCATAGGCGTAGGTGTAGGTGCCCTTGCCGTCGTTCACCGAGGCCACCCGGCCCGCTGTGTCGAATGTCGTGAGGGCGGTGTTGCCGTCCGCGTCTGTGGTCGAGTAGGCCCGGCCCAGGGCGTCGTACGCGGTCGTGACCGAGACCCCTCCGGCGGTGACCCCGGTCCGCAGACCGGTGGCACTGTCGTAGGCATAGGTCCGGTCCGGCAGCGCGCTGCTGCCGGCGCCGGTCTCTGTCACGCTGGTCTGGCTCGCGCGGCCCGCGACGTCGACCGTCACCGTCGATGTCCGCGTCGCTGAACCCGACGTCTCCACGGTCTGAGCGGTCTGGCCCCAGTAGCCATAGGTGGTAGTGGTGACAGGCAGGGTCCCGCCACCGGAGGGGCTGGCGGCGGCGGCAGTGCGGCACACGAGCCCGGACCACTGGGGTTTGCCACCGCACGAGGGGTACGTGGAGTTGGCCGCGGCGGTGTAGTAGGTCGTGGTCGCGGTGCCCGCATCCGAGCCCGAGGAGGACGGCATCCGCCGCTCAACCTGCCGGCCTGCATCGTCATAGCGGACCTTGCGGATGATATCCGCGCCGCCCGCGACGACGGTCTTCTGGCTGGTCGGTTGGAAGAGGTCCCAGCCGGAGGGGTCGCCGGAGACGATCGGGTCGTAACCGGTCTTCTCAGCATGGGTGTCGCCCGCTGCGACCACGCCTGCTCCGTTGACGACCAGGGGCTTCACCGTCGTTGTGGTCACGAGGTGGTAGTCGGTGTCCGGATCGGGCTTGCCCTCGTCATAGGTGTAGTCGGTGTGCTGGCGGGCGGACACAAGCGTGCCGTCCGTGAGCATCGCCTGGTGGGCGGGTCCGTCACTGCTGACGACATCCCCGTCGTCGTTGTAGACGGTGACGTCCGCCAGCAGGTCAGCGCGCTCGGCGGTGCTGGCGCGCCCGGCCACATACGCGTCCGTCGAGGACGTGGGCGTCAGAGCCTCGGTCCGGTTGCCCGCGGACAACTCCCAGATGGTGTTGCCGTCGTCGTCGTACCGCGTCGCCGAGACCTGCCACGCGCCCGCGCCGTACGTCGCCGTGTTCACAGCACGGCCGTTGACGTCCATGTACGTCAGCGCCGCGTACGGGTAGTCGGCCGCCGCCGGTGTGTAGGACCCGTCGCCGGCCTGCGGGGGCACTCGCCACGCCGGGAAGACCGCGCTGCCGGTGCGGGGCAGGTCGGTGGTCTGCGACCAGGTCGCGGCCGTGGCGCCGGTGACGTCGACGGGCGAGTTGATCGGCACCCCGTACGAGACGGCCTGGACGATGTCGGTGGCGCCTGCCTCGCGCTGGACGTCGGCGACCCGGCCCGAGGTGTCGTAGTTCACCCGCCAGGGGTTGAGCCCCGGCGGGGTGATCTGCGAGATCCGACCGGCCGCGTTGTAGTAGTAGGTGAAGGTCAAATTGGTGCGGGGATCGGTCACCGTACGCAGGTGCCCGGTGGAGTCGTAGGTGTAGGCGGCGAGGGTGGTGGTCTTCATCGCCGAGGTGGTCGGGTCGTAGGCGGTGTAGGAGATGGACTTGGTGAGGCCGGTGTAGTCGCCCCAGCCGCTGGACACGCCGCTCGCCGTGGTGCTTGCCGCGTAGGTGATGTCGAGTGTCTTGCAGCCGGCGACCAGGGTGGTGCAGGTGACTCCCGCGGGGACGGGGGCGAGCATCCGGCTGACCCGGCCGGAGGCATCGTAGGTGTAGGTGGTGGTGTTCTCGGCGCCTGCCTCGTCGATAGAGCTGACCGTCCATGCGCCGCCGGAGGCGGTGAAGATGGTCTTGGTGCCCTCGGTGTCGGTGTGGGTGAACTGGGTGCCCGAGTCCTTGGTCACCGTGGAGCCGTCGGAGGCGTCGGAGATGCCCTTGTAGGTACCGTCCGATTGCACCGTGTAGGTCTCGGTCGAGCCGTCGGTGCCGGTGAACAACACGTACCCGGCGCCTGAGTGGTCCTCGAACCTCATTCCCGACACGCTGGAGGCACCGCCGGGGAAGGACGCGGTCCAGCCGGGGCCGAACACTCCTGCGACGCCCGACGCCGTGGCGGGGGCCAGAGTGGTGTGACCGCGCGAGACCGACAACCCGAAGGCCGACACGTCGGTGGCGGAGACCGAGTAGTCGCCGGTCAGCAGGGAAACCTCGCCGGGGCCCAGTTGCTGGGTGGCGTAGGAGGAGCCGAAGGCGGCGCGCTCCAGGGTGAACTCGCGTGCGTCGGAGCAGGCCTCGCCGGAGGTCTTGACGAAGCAGGCGCGCACCTGCACCGGGCCGTCACCCCGGCCGGCCGCGGCCATCGTCGCCGCCACGTCCCAGTACAGCGAGCCGAAGACCGCGCTGGTTCCGGTGGTCACGGTGGTGTACGGCCAGCCGGAGATCGGCGTCGCCGACCCCGGCACGGTGACGTGCGTGGTCGGGATCGCCGCCCACGTCCCGGAGCCGCTGACGTCGGCCTTGTATTCGTAGCGGACCCCGGTGGCGCCGGGGGCGGCCCGGGAACCCAGCGTGACGGCGGCCTGGGTGCGGTCGCCGGCCAGCGGCGCGGTCACCTCACCGGCGCCCGCGCCGAAGCTGTAGGTGGTCACGGTGGAGGTGCGCAGCGCCATGTCGCGGGCCTTGACCGACAGCGTGTGCCAGCCCTGGGCGGGGTCGATCGTGATCGTCTTGGCGTCACCGCCGCCGTCGTTGTCCTCGACCAGGGTCGGCGCCGAGGCGTCGTCCAGGCCCCAGTAGTAGCCCGCGCCGTCGGCGGAGGTGGTGTCGAGCGTGCAGGTGACCGGAGCGGACGCCTTCGCCGTCCAGACGCCCGAGGCGTAGTCCGGGCAGGAGATCGTCGGCGCCGCCGGGGCGGTCATGTCGACGGTGAAGTACCGGTAGGAGGAGTAGTCGCGGGAGTAGTCGGTGCCGTCGTCGCCTCTGGCCCGCCACCGGTAGTGGTACCCGTTGACCAGCTTGCCCGACGGGACGGTCACCGTGCCCAGTTCGCCCTGCAGGATCCCGGTCACGCTGCCGGTCCACACGCTGCCGGTGCCCTCGGCCGGGTAGCTCGGGTCGTGTTCCAGGTAGAAGCTGATCGTCTCGGTGTCCCACTCTCCGTCCCCGACCATGCCGGTCATCGTCGGCGTGAGCGAGGTGACGAACGTGCCGCCGTTCGTGCCGCCCGCGCTGGGGTTGACGGTCAGATGGTGCGGGACGGTCGGGTAGGAGTTCCACTGGATCGTCAGCCGCGGGCCGTCCGCGCCGACGGTGTTCTCGGAGGAGCGGTACATCCGCCAGTTGGTGGCCTGGGTCTCCGACACCGCCCGGACCTGCAGGCCGTAGTTCTCGGCCGGGTGGTCGGTCCAGTACTGCACGATGTCCTCGATCGACCACAACATGTCGTGTTCCGGACAGCTGGAGTCGTACCCGTAGGCCTGGCTGGTGTTGTCCACCATCCCGGTCGTGGTCGAGGTCGGGTGGTTCGACTGCGTCAGCGTGGACGACGACCAGGCCGAGGTGACCCGCTTGACCCGGATGCCCAGACCGGCGGCCACGCCGCCGCAGGCGTTGGCCTTGTAGTTCGACAGGTACAGGTCGGCGTTCATGATGTGCTTGCTGACCAGGCCGCCGAGCTTGAACTGCAGGTAGGTCCGGGCGGTCTTCGTCCCCGACCCGAACCGGCCCACGTGCAGCCAGGTCGCCGAGGTCGCCGAGTTGGGGTAGTCGTCGGAGACGAACGTGTCGGTCTGCAGGGTCATCTGCATGTACGGGTCGATCGTCACCGGGTACGTCACGTCCGGCGCGTTCAGGAAGTCCATCGACGGCTTCAGCACCAGGACCGGGCCGTCGGAACCCTTCTCGATCGCCGAGCCGACCTCCGACCGCTTGCCCGCGTCCGGTGAGTCGGCCGCCGCCGCGTCCCACATGTGCGGCGGCGGCGCCGCGGCGACCAGGTCACCCTTGCCCTTGCCGGCGTTGTCGACCAGCTTCAGCCGGTTCCTGGAGTCCTTGGACAGATCGGCTCCGGCCAGCTCGACCGGCAGCCGGATCTCCACCGGCGCGGTCGGCTTCCGCTTCAGCACCACGTAGTGCACGAATCCCCGCGGCTGCGCCTGCACCACCAGGTCCGCGCCGGGCGCGATGTCCGCCCACGTCGCGGTGTTGCCCGACACCTGCGGCCCGCCCAGGGAGGTCGGCCAGCGCACGCCGAACCGGTGCTCGTCCTTGCCCGATCCCGTGACCAGCTCGGCCAGCGGGCCACTGCCCCCGGCCGAGATCTCCACCTGCGCCCCGGCCGCGGCCGCCTTCGGCTCCAGATGGCCGTTCCGCTCCACCAAGGTGGTGTCCACCGGCGTCCACGCGCCGTTCTGCTTCACCCGCACCGGACCGGCGAAGATCTCCGTCCTCGCCGAGCCGTCCGGCAGGTAGACCGTGGTCGAGTCCTCCGTACGCGCCGACAGGTCCTCGACCGGAGAGTTCTGCAACCGTGCCGACAGCGCCGCCGACGTCGCGTCCGGACGCTCGGAGACCGGAGCCGGGGATGCCGGCGCCGCCTTGGCCACCGGCACGGCGACCGCGGGCGGCACCACCAGCAGGGCCGCCACCATGGCCAGGCCGGTCACCACCGCCGTGAGCCGTGTTCGTCGCTTCACCTGCCGATTCCGAGCGGTGACAGCGAACATCTGCCGAAGAGGGGGGATCATATCGACGCTCCACAGGCCGGGGGCATACGCGCCAGACGCTACGGATCATCGACATACAACCAACACATTTCTGATACACGTCACCTATCCCGCCTCCTCGCCAGCGGGGGCGCGGCTGACGTCCTTCTTCCTCCGTGACAGCCGTGGGCGGGGCCAGAGCTCACCGGCACCGTGCACGAAACGACATCAAGTGTGCAGAAAAAGACAAGACACTTATGTCCGTTCCTTGCATGCTGATTTCAGCGGACACCGGGGAAGCCGTCGAAGCGGAAAAACGCTCACTAGCCGCCATGCGCGAGGGGGACCGTGCTGTACGCGCTGCTTGGACCGTTCCTGGCCTTCGACGTCCAGGGCGAGGTCATCGCGGAGCTCACGCCGAGGCAGCGGCAGCTCCTGGCGTTGCTCCTGCTCAACGTGAACATCGTCATGCATCGTGACAGGCTGATCGACCTGCTGTGGAACGGCCGTCCGCCCGACTCCGCCCGCCGCAATCTCACCACCTACATCGCGCGCCTGCGCCGCCTGCTCTCCCCTCGCGAACCGGCGCACTCCGCGCTGCGGACGGCCGGCAGCGGCTATGTCCTTTCCGCGCCCTCGGCCTCCGTGGATGTCGACAGGTTCAATTATCTGACAATGCACGGAAGAACGGCCCGGGACAATCGCGATTACCACAATGCGGCCGAACTGCTGGGAGACGCCCTGCGGTTGTGGCGGGGCGACGCCCTTCTCGATCTCAGGCGCGTCGACGCACTCGCGGTGTGGGCCGATCGGCTCGACGAGGACCGGCGCACCGTCACCGAGGACCTGTTCGACGTACGGCTGGCAGCCGGGCAGCACCACGAGGTCGTCGGCGCCCTGGCCCAGTGGGCGTCGACGCACCCGTTGCGTGAACGCCCTCACCAGCAGCTCATGCTCGCCCTGCACAGATCCGGTCGGACGCATGAGGCGTCCATGGCCTACCAGCGCCTTCACCGGACTCTCGTCGACCAGATGGGCGCCGGGCCCGCTCCCGGCACGCGGACCCTCCACCAGCGCATCCTGGCCGACGACCCGGAGATCGGCGGGTCCCTCGCCTACGTGTCCACTGCCGGGTGAAGCACCGCGCGTCCGTCCCCGGTCCAGCCGCCGAGGAAATGACTTAACCAGTGTCAGCGCCGTGACCCCGGCCCTCGGCGGCAGGTCGAGGGCGACACCGAGCGCGCGCAGGCACGAGGTGCGACAGGAACGCGCCCGCGGCCAGTGAGTACAGGCTCACCGAACGACGCGCACGCGGGAGTCGCCGGCCGTACCGGTGTCGGCGTCCTCCTCCCGCCTCATCGGCCCGCGTAACCACCACCCAGATCAACCACGCCTGTGCCGCGAGGGTCGCCGCGAGCACGATCGCGACGGCGACAGGAGGTCCGGGAGGGCGCCTCGTGGGACCGGGTGGCCGGGCGTTCGTCCCGCCCGGCAATCATCGCCCGGTGGGGATCCCTCTTGCCGCCTTTTGCACCGCCTCATGGCGAATCCCGGTGATGTAACCGATTTCATAAGATGCACGTGCATGTTCGCAGGGCATTCATGACTTTACGGAACGCAATGCCGAGTGGCCGACAACACATCTACGGGCGGCCGGAAAACGCGTAATTTTGACGAATGAAGGCGGGGAGAGATATCGTCAAACGCCGATCAAAGCCGCCGTCGTCGGCGCGTTCACGCTGCCTTGCGCGAGGGGAACCGTGTTATACGCCGTGCTCGGACCGTTTTCGGCCATGAACGACCGAGGAGACGCCATCGCCGGCCTCGCCGCGAGACATCGGCAGCTCCTGGCGCTGCTCGTCCTTAATGCGAATATCGCGCTGCACCGGGACCAGCTCACCGCACTACTGTGGAATGGCCGTCCCACTATTTCGGCGCCGCGCAATCTTACCACCTACGTCGCCCAGGTACGGCGGCGGCTCTCCCCTCGCGACCCCGGCCTTTCTCCGGTCCGTACGGTGAAGGGCGGATACCTTCTTTCCGTCCGGCCCGGCTCCGTGGACGTTGCAGAATTCAACCAATGGGTGGCACAGGGCAGAATCGCTCGCGAGAATGGCGATTACCACAATGCGGTGCGGTTGTTCGAGAACGCGCTGAGCCTGTGGCGGGGCGACGCCCTCCTCGATGTGCGGCAGGTCGACGGGCTCCGCGTGTGGGCCGAACGGCTCGACGAGGACCGGCGGGCGGTGACCGAGGACCTCTTCGACGTACGGCTGGCGCTCGGGCACCACCGCGAGATCGTCGGCGGCCTGGCCCAGTGGGCCACCCGGCACCCGCTGCGCGAACGCCCCCACCGGCAGCTCATGCTGGCCCTCCACCGCTCGGGCCGGACCCACGACGCCTTCGCCTCCTACCAGCGGCTGCGCCGCACCCTGGTCGACCGCCTCGGCACCGAGCCGTCCCCCGACACCCAGGCCCTCCACCAGCGGATCCTCACCGGCGACGCCTTGAGCGCCTTTCCCGCCCGTGGCCGCACGACCCCCAGGGGCATCACCCCGAGCGCGAACTAGGCACCTGAAAGCGGGCGACCCGGCAGGTTACGGGGACGGCGGCGAACCACTAGGCTGGCAGCGCACCGATCATCCCGTGCGGGAGAGCGTCCTGGCAGCCGGTCAGGGCCCCTGAAGGAGCAAGCCCTCCCCGCGAACCTCTCAAGGCAAAGGACCGCGCGGGCCAGGTGACCTCTGGAAAGAAGGCCGCGAGGCCTCGCCGAAGGTGAAAGTCCGGCAAAGATCGGACGAAGCTCTCAGGCGCCGATGACAGAGGGGGAGGATGCCCGATAGTTCAGTGCAGCATCCGTCCTTTCCGAGGTCCGCATGTCCCGATCCACCCCGCTCCGCGGGGTACACGAACGCCTAGGCGCGACCCTGACCGACTTCGCCGGATGGCAGATGCCGTTGCGGTACGGCAGCGAGTCGGCCGAGCACAACGCGGTGCGCACGGCCGCGGGCCTGTTCGACCTGTCCCACATGGGGGAGATCTTCGTCACCGGCCCGCAGGCGGGCGAGGCGCTCGACCACGCCCTGGTGGGCCACCTCAGCATCCTCGCTCCCGGCCGCGCCCGCTACACGATGATCGTGGACGAGGACGGCGGCATCCTCGACGACCTCATCGTCTACCGTCTCGACGAGGACCGGTACATGGTCGTCGCCAACGCCTCCAACTACGCCGTCGTGGCGCGTGAACTGGCCGCCCGGTCCGAGGGGTACGACGCGCGGGTGACGGACCGGTCCGACGAGTACGCGCTGGTGGCCGTGCAGGGGCCGCGTGCCGCCGAGATCCTGCGCGGGCTGACCGACGCGGACGTCGACGGCCTGAAGTACTACGCCATCCTCCCCGGTGTCGTCACCGGCGCGCCCGCCCTGATCGCGCGGACGGGCTACACCGGCGAGGACGGCTTCGAGCTGTTCGTCCTCAACGAGCACGCCGTCCCCCTGTGGGACGCGCTCGGCGAGGCGGGCCGTGACCTCGGGCTCGTTCCCGCGGGGCTGTCGGCCCGCGACACGCTGCGCCTGGAGGCCGGCATGCCGCTGTACGGCAACGAGCTGACCTCCTCGGCCACCCCGTTCGACGCCGGCCTCGGGCGGGTCGTCCGCTTCGACAAGCCGGGCGACTTCGTGGGCCGGTCCGCCCTGGAACGGGCCGCGCAGAACGGCTCCACTCGGCGGCTGGTCGGGCTGGTGGCCCGCGGCCGCCGGGTGCCCCGCCACGGCTACCCCGTCACCCGGGAGGGCGCCGTCGTCGGCGAGGTGACCAGCGGCGCGCCGTCGCAGGCCCTCGGCAAGCCGATCGCCATGGCGTACGTCACCGAGGACGCCCTCCGCGAGGGCGGCCTGACGGTCGACATCCGGGGCAGCCATGAACCGGTCGACGTCGTCGATCTGCCTTTCTACAGGAGGAGCAAGTGAGCAGCATTCCCGAGGAGCTGAGCTACACCAAGGAGCACGAGTGGGTGGCCGGGATCGACGACGGCCTCACCGTGACGGTGGGCATCACGGAGTACGCCGCCGAGCAGCTCGGCGACGTGGTGTTCGTGCAGGTGCCGGAGGCGGGCACGACGGTGGCGGCCGGTGACGCGGTCGGCGAGGTCGAGTCGACTAAGTCGGTGAGCGACATCTTCGCCCCGGTCGGCGGCGAGATCGTCGAGATCAACTCCGCCGTCGTGGACGACCCCTCCCTGCTCAACACCGACCCGTACGGCGACGGCTGGCTGTTCCGGGTGCGCGTGGAGGGGGAGCCGGAGGACCTGCTGTCCGCGGCGGAGTACGGCACCCTCACCTCCGGCGAGTCCTGACGGTCCCGGCCGCGCACGGGAAGGGCGACGATCAATGGCGATCAGCGTCTTCGACCTGTTCAAGGTGGGGATCGGGCCGTCCAGCTCGCACACGGGCGGCCCCATGGCCGCGGCGCACAGGTTCGCCCGCGGGCTGCACGAGGACGGGCTGCTGGAGAAGGTCACCCGGGTCGAGGCCGTCCTGTACGGCTCGCTCGGCCTGACCGGCAAGGGTCACGGCAGCGACAAGGCGGTCCTGCTCGGCCTGTCCGGCGACAAGCCCGAGCTGGTCGACGTCGACACCGTCGACGAACGGCTGGCCGCGATGCGGGCGAGCGGCACGGTGACGCTGCACGGCCTCCGGGAGATCCCGTTCGTCGTCGGCGAGCACCTCGTCTTCGAGCGCAAGGTGTCGCTCCCCCACCATCCGAACGGCATGCGGTTCACGGCGTACGCCGACGAGGCCGTGCTGCGCGAGAAGGTGTACTACTCGGTCGGCGGCGGCTTCGTGGTGGACGAGAACGCCACCGGCGCCGACCGGATCAAACCCGACGACACGGTGCTGCCGTACCCCTTCACGACCGGGCGGGAACTGCTCGCGCACTGCGCGGAGACCGGCCTGTCGATCTCCGGGCTGATGATGGAGAACGAGCGGGCCTTCGGCCGTACGCCGGAGGAGATCCGGGCCCGCCTGCTGCACCTGTGGGCCGTCATGGCCGAGTGCGTGCGGCGCGGGACCACCCGCGAGGGCGTCCTGCCGGGCGGGCTCAAGGTGCGGCGCCGGGCGCACCAGCTCCACCGCAAGCTCCAGGGCGAGGCCGACGGCGCCGACCCGCTGCGGGCGATGGACTGGATCACGCTGTTCGCGCTGGCCGTGAACGAGGAGAACGCGGCGGGCGGCCGGGTCGTCACCGCTCCCACCAACGGCGCCGCCGGGATCATCCCGGCCGTCCTCTCCTACTACACGCGGTTCCTTCCCGGCGCCGGAGATGACGGCGTCGTCCGGTTCCTGCTCACCGCGGGCGCTATCGGCGTGCTGTTCAAGGAGAACGCCTCCATCTCCGGCGCGGAGGTCGGCTGCCAGGGCGAGGTCGGCTCCGCCTGCTCGATGGCCGCGGCGGGCCTCACCGAGGCCCTCGGCGGCACCCCCGAGCAGGTGGAGAACGCGGCGGAGATCGGCATCGAGCACAACCTCGGCCTGACGTGCGACCCCATCGGCGGCCTGGTCCAGATCCCGTGCATCGAGCGCAACGCCGTCGCCTCGATCAAGGCCGTGACCGCCGCGCGCATCGCGCTGCGCGGGGACGGCCGGCACTTCGTGCCGCTCGACAAGGCCATCAAGACGATGCGTGACACGGGCAGGGACATGCTCGACAAGTACAAGGAGACCTCGCGCGGCGGCCTCGCCGTGAACGTCATCGAGTGCTGATCCCCCTTCGCGGGCGCGGACGGCACGCCGGCGGACGCCCAATAAGGTGGTGATCTCGCCGACGAGGAGGAGGGCCGTCACGTGAGGTGGCGCGAGGCGCTGCGCCCGCATCGGGCGTTCCTGGTCCTGCTGGCGGCGGGCGCCGCCCTGCGCGCGCTCGCCGTGCTCGGCTACCGGCCCGCGCTGTGGTTCTGGGCCGACTCGTTCGCCTACCTCAGCTCCGCCCTCGACCTGCGGCCCCTGCCGTCCCGGCCGTCCGGCTACTCGCTGTTCCTGTGGGCGCTCAGCCCCCTGCACAGCGTCACCGCGGTGGTGGTCGTCCAGCACCTGCTCGGCCTCGGCATGGCGGTCTGCGTCTACGCCCTGCTGCGCCGCCGTACGCGGCTGCCGGGCTGGGGGGCGGCGCTGGCCGCCGCGCCGGTGCTGCTCGACGTCCACCAGATCCAGCTCGAACACCTGGTCATGGCCGACCTGCTGTTCACCGCCCTGGTCGTGGCCGCCGTGACGATCCTGCTGTGGCGGCCCCGGCCGGGCGGGTGGCTCGTCGTCGTGGCGCTGCTGCTGCTCGGGCTGGCGACGGTCACCCGGACCCTCGGGCTGCCGCTGATCGCGCTCGCGCTGCTCCCGGCGCTGTTCGCCCGGCGCTGGCGGACCGCGCTCGCCGGGCTCGCGGCCGCCTCGGCCGTCCTCGGCGGGTACGCCGTCTGGTTCCACGACGCCCACGGGTCGTACGGGATGGGCGGCAGCAGCACCTGGCTGTGGTCGCGCACGATGACCTTCGCCGACTGCGCGGTGATGAAGCCGCCGCCGGACCTCGCGGTGCTGTGCCCGTCGGGGCCCCGGCTCGCCGCGCCCGCCTACATCTGGGACGCCCGCTCCCCCATCCAGCGGGTCAAGAAGGACCGGGAGCGGCTGGCGGGCGAGTTCGCCTCGCTGGCGATCCGCAGCCAGCCGCTCGACTTCCTGGCGACCGGCCTGCACGACGCCCTGTGGGCGTTCGAGTGGGACCGCAGGCCGTACCCCTCCCCGGGGCCGCAGAGCGCGTACGTCTTTCCCGCCTCGGTGAAGCCGTTCACCTCCAAGGTGGCCTCCGGCGGCCGTACGGCGGCCGAGCTCACCACCGCCTACCAGGGCGCCTCGGGCGGCACGCGGGTGGCCGAGCCGTTCGCGGGATGGCTGCGCGCCTACCAGGAGCAGGGCTTCCTGCGCGGGCCGCTGCTGGCGGTGGTGCTGCTGGCCGGGCTCGCCGGGGTGCTCGCGCGGCGGTGGGCCGCGCTGCTGCCGTGGACCGCCGCGATGGTCCTGCTCCTGCTGCCGCCCCTGATCGCCGCCTTCGACCACCGTTACGTGGTGCCCGTCGTGCCGCTCGCCTGCCTGGCCGCCGGGCTGGCGCTCGGCGCCCCCGTGGCCCCCGTGGCCTCGACCGGCTCCTCCGCCCGGACCGCGGCCGGGGGCCGGAGACGGTCAGCGTCCGCGAACGTGCAGGCGGACGACGGCGGGCGCGTCGTCCCGGCCGACCGTGCGGCGAAGGCGTGAGACCGCCGACTCGTCCAGCCGCCTGATCACCTGCCGCAGGTCGGCCGATCGCTGCAGGGACACCGACACCCGCAGCCTGCCGTCCCCGACGACTCTGACCGACAGGCGGCCGATCCCCTCGACGCCCTTGAGCGCCACGCCGAGCATCGCGATGCCCGCGCCGGTGCGCCTGCCGAGCCGTCCCCAGCCGAGGGCCAGGACGAGCCAGCGGGTCGCGACCAGGGCGACCAGCATCGCCGCCCCGGCCAGCAGGGGGAGCGCCCACGGCCGGCCGCCGAGCACGCCCACACCGACCGGCGGCGATCCGGGCCGCCGTACGACGGCCAGCAGGCCGAGTCCTCCCGCGACCAGCACCAGACCCACGAGGAGCAGTCCGACGCGGTTTCCGAGACGCGGGCGCATGTCAGTTTCCCCTCCCCCGGAGCCGTACGACCACCTCGTGGCGGGCCTGGACGCCGAGGCCGGCCAGGCGGTCGCCCACGGCCGCGCCGACCTCGCGCAGGACCGCCCCGGTCCTGGCCGTGCCGGTGACCACGGTGACCTCGATCCGGCCGCGCAGGATGTGGACGTTGGCGCGCCGGACGTCCTCGACCTCGCGGGCCGAGGAGATGAGCGTGCGACGCAGCCCGACGCGGGTCAGGCCCATCGCGAGCAGCGGGTCCTCGCACCGCAGGGGCACGAGACGGGGACGGCCGGGCACGACGGCGAGAGCCACCAGGCCCGCGCCGCAGACGATCATGCCGACCGCGGCGAGCGGGACGGCCGGGTCGGCCAGGGTGAGGTTCAGCAGGCGGGGCGGCAACCGCCAGGGCACGGGCACCCTGAGCATGACGGCGACGGCCTGGGCGGTGAGCGCCCAGCCGAGCAGGGCGAGCACGGCGGCGACGACGATCGCGGCGGGAGTGCGTCCCGGCCGCAGGACACGTGCGACGGTGCGACGACCGGCCGTGCCGTCCTCCGGGACCGTCGTGCCGCCTCTTCCGGCGCCCTCGTCGCTCCGGGCCCAGCCGGCGGGTCCGGAACGGATGGCGGTTCCGCCTCCCGTGGCGCGTACGGCGTCCTCGGCGTATTCCGCGCGCATGTCGCCGCCGGCGCCCGTGACGCCTCCGGCATCCCCGGTGCCACTGGTGGTGGTCCTGGCGCTCCTGGCCGACGAACCCGTCAGGATCTCCTGCAGGATGCTCATCAGCCGCTCACCCCTCCCGCGCACCGCGCAGGGCCCGCTCGGTAGTCACGTACTCATGGGTATATCGGCGCCGCGCCGCGCCGGGCGGGACACCCGCCCGGATGGGTGATCATGGCGGCTTCCCGGCCGAGATTTTGCCTGGGCCAAGTAACGTGAACCAGGCTCATGTACTCCGCGTTAGGCTGCCCCCATGGACGACCGGCAGCGCCTCGACCGGGCGACGGCCCACCTGGAGCCCCCCTTCGCGGTCCTCGACATGGACGCCCTGCGGGCGAACGCGGCCGGCATGGTGCGCCGGGCCCGGGGCAAACCGATCCGCGTCGCGAGCAAGTCGATCCGCTGCCGGGCCGTGCTGGAGCGGGTCCTGGACATGGACGGCTTCTCGGGAATCATGGCGTTCACGCTGCCCGAGGCGTTGTGGCTGGCCTCCACCGGCCTGCGGGACGTGCTCGTGGCGTACCCGACGGCCGACCGGACGGCCCTGCGCGCCCTGGGGTCGGACGAGGCCGCGGCCCGGGAGATCACGGTGACGGTCGACTCGCCCGAGCACCTCGACCTGATCGAGAGCCTCCGGACGCCTCACCCCATCCGCGTCTGCCTCGACATCGACGCGGGTTTCACGGCCTTCGGCGGCAGGTTCCGCGCGGGCGCGCTGCGGTCGCCGGTCCGCGAGCCCGGGCAGGCCGCCGCCATCGCCGCCGACGTCGTCCGGCGGCCCGGGCTGCGCCTGGCCGGGCTCATGGCGTACGAGGCGCAGATCGCCGGGGTGGGCGACGCCGTCCCCGGGCCGTACGGCGGGGCGGTGCGCTGGATGCAGCGGCGGTCGCGCCGCGAGCTGGCCGTACGGCGCGGCCGGATCGTACGGGCCGTACGGCAGGTCGCCGACCTGGAGTTCGTCAACGGCGGCGGCACGGGAAGCATCGAGAAGACCATCGCCGAACGGGCGATCACCGAGGTCGCGGCGGGGTCGGGGTTCTTCCACCCCCGGTTGTTCGACTTCTACCGCGGCTTCACCGGCCGGCCCGCGGCGCTGTTCGCCCTGCCGGTGGTGCGCCGGCCCTCGCCGGAGGTCGTGACCGTGCTCGGCGGGGGCTATCCCGCCTCCGGAGCGGCGGGACCCACCCGGCTGCCCCAGCCGTACCTGCCGCACGGGCTCCGTTACCACCCGGACGAGGGAGCGGGCGAGGTGCAGACGCCCCTGCTCGGGGAGGCCGCGGCCGGGCTGCGCCTCGGCGACCGCGTCTGGTTCCGCCACGCCAAGGCCGGGGAGCTGTGCGAGCGTTTCCCCGTCCTGCACCTGGTCGAAGGGGACCGGGTGACCGAGGAGGTCCCGACCTACCGGGGCGAGGGCATGACGTTCCTCTGACGCCCTGCCCTCCGGTCTTCGTGATCGGTGCGGGCCGGTCAGCGGGACCGGCGGCGCAGCAGCACGATCGTCGCGCCGACCGCCACCACGATCCCCACGCCGATCAGCACCGGGGCGAGGCTGCGCGCCGGATACTCGCCGGGCTCGGCCTCGGCGTCCCCCGGGCCGTACGTCGTGATCCCGCGCGGCGTGCCCAGCACCAGGTCCTCCACGGACGCGACGAAGTCCATCGCGTTCGACTTGGCCTTCGCCACGCCGCGCTCGGCGACGCGCTTCGGGCTCACCCGGTCCGCGATGGCGTCGACCGTGCGAGCGAGCTCCGCCCGCGTGCGCTCGATCCTCTTTTCCAGCGCATCGGGATCGGTGTCCGCCATGCGATCCCCCTCCTGTGGTATTCGTGTGTGATCAGTCTGCCAGGTCCGGCGGTCGCCCCGTGCAGCGGCCGAGCCGGTAGTTTGGTTGTCGCTTGCCCGCCGATCGCCGCGGGTCACCTTTTCCGGAGGACGTGATGAGCAAGCTCCAGCCCGGCGACGCCGCGCCGGACTTCACCCTTACCGACGCCGACGACAACGAGGTCTCGCTGGAGTCCTTCCGCGGCCGCCGGGTCATCCTGTACTTCTACCCGGCGGCGATGACCCCCGGGTGCACCAAGCAGGCCTGCGACTTCCGCGACAACCTCGGCGCCCTGACCGAGCAGGGTCTCGTGGTGCTCGGCGTGTCCAAGGACAAGCCGGCCAAGCTGCGGCAGTTCCGCGAGCGCGACGCGCTCACGTTCCCGCTGCTGTCGGACACCGGTCTCGACGTGCACAAGGCCTACGGCGCGTACGGCGAGAAGACGAACTACGGCAGGACCGTGATGGGCGTCATCCGGTCCACGTTCGTCATCGACCCCGACGGAAAGGTCGAGAAGGCGCTCTACAACGTGAAAGCCACCGGCCACGTCGCCCGCCTCGTAAAAGAGCTGGGAATTTCCTGATCCACCCCTTTCGCGAAGCTCCCGGAATTGTCGGCGACGGCCGATACATTCCGGGGCATGGCGAAGTACAAGTACACCCGCGAACTGCTGACCGAGGCGGCGGCCAACGCCGTGAGCATCGCCGACGTGCTGCGTTATCTCGGCGTTTCGTGGTCGGGCGGCAGCCACGCCCACATCAGCCGCCGCCTCAAGCACTTCGGTATAGACACCTCCCACTTCCTCGGTCAGGCTCATAGGCGGGGCCAGCCGTCACCGCGACGTAGACTGCCGGCGGACGTGCTGGTTCTGCAGCCCTCAGGTGCCCCCCGCGAGAAGCCGTCCAAGCTTCGGCGGGCCCTGCTCGAAGCCGGAGTGTCCTACCGGTGCTCAGACTGTAAGATAGACGGCACTTGGCAGGGCCGATCGCTCACATTGCACATCGACCACGCCAACGGAAACTGGCTGGACAACAGGAAAGAGAATCTGAGATTTCTCTGCCCGAACTGCCATTCTCAGACCGAGAATTTCGCGGGAAAGGGAAGAGGAAAAGGGGTCGTAGTCCAACGGCAGGAGACCGCGGCTTTAGGTGCCGTACAGTGCGAGTTCGAATCTCGTCGACCCCACCAGAATTCAAATAAAAATAGCGGCGCATTTGATGCGGCGACACAGGGCGATTCTTCCGGCGGAAGGAGAACGGCGCCCGCGAAAATGGCCGTGATGGTTTCGGCGGACGACCTCGCCTTTCTCGAGCGGTATGTCGCGGCGGAAGAGGCCCCCTCCCGGTCCTCCGCGATCCGCACGGCCATCGCTCTGCTGCGTGCTCGGAGTGAGCGGGAGTGACGTCGTGCGGAGACTTCCACGGTGGCGGCCGAAGGGCCAGTTGTTCGACCGTGGCCGCCTGCTGTTGGGCCGTCTGTCACGCGGCGTCCCTAACGTGCCCGTCATGAGAAAGCTTTCGATCACGTTGGGTGCCGCCGCGCTGGCCCTCGGACTGTCGTCCCCCGCCATGGCCGTTCCCCGGCCCGCGGACTTCGGCCAGGCGACGCTCACGGGATTCGCCGTCCTGCCCGCCGAGACCTTCGTCCCCGGCAGCGAGCCCTCGGGGTCGGCCATCGGCGCCGGGCCCTTCAACGGCATCGCCGCGCCCTTCTCCGGGCAGCCCGTCCAGGGCTTCAGCGGCGTCGTCAGACGAGGTGACGGCACCTACGACGTGCTGTCCGACAACGGCTACGGCAACAAGGCCAACAGCGCGGACTTCCTGCTGCGGGTCCACCGGATCAGGCCCGGCCTCAGGGACGGGAAGCTGAAGGTGCTCGGCGGGTTCAACCTGAGCGACCCCGACAAGCGCGTGCCGTTCGCCCTGACCCGGGCGGACCGCGTGCTCACCGGCGCCGACTTCGACGTGGAGTCGATCGTGCGGTCGTCCGACGGCACCTACTGGATCGGCGACGAGTTCGGCCCGTTCCTGCTGCACTTCTCGTCCTCCGGGCGGCTCCTGCGGGCTCCGATCCCGCTGCCCGGGGTCAAGGCTCCCGAGAACCCGGACCTGAACGGCGGGCAGCCGAACATCCGCAGCAGCAAGGGGTTCGAGGGCATGGCGCGCTCGGTCGACGGCCGCCACCTCCACCCCCTGCTGGAGGGGACGGTGGATGGTGACACCCCCGGCGACCTGCGCATGTACGACTTCGACCTGCGCACAGGCCGGTACGGCTCAGCATGGCGGACCTATCGGCTGGAGTCGCCGTCGAACGCCATCGGAGACGCGATCTCCGTGGACGACAACCGTTTCCTGGTCATCGAGCGGGACAACGAGCAGGGTGACGCCGCGGCCTTCAAGCGCGTCTACCTGGCGGACGCCGCCGACCGCGACCACGACGGGCGCATGGACAAGACTCTCGTCGCCGACCTGCTGAACCTGGCCAACCCCAGGGGTCTCGGCGGCTTCGGGCGGACGTTCCGCTTCCCGTTCCAGACGATCGAGGACGTGGCCCTGCTCGACGACCACACGCTCGCGCTGCTGAACGACAACAACTTCCCGTTCTCGTCCGGCCGCACGGCGGGCAAGGCCGACAACGACGAGTTCATCACCGTACGGCTCGCGCGGCCCCTGCACGCGGACCGGCGCGCGCTCCAGTGATCCTCGGCTGATCCGCCGGGCCCCGTGACCCGAGGCACCGCGGTGGTTCCGCGGACCCGGTGAGCATCGGGCCCGCCGGGAGAACATGCAGGCGCGTGCCGGCCGCCCCGTCGGCACGCGCCTGCCGGAAACGACGTCTCAGCCGTTCGGCCGGCAGACGATGCCGGTCTCGGTGCGCCGGCACCACTGGGGCAGGCGGCCGTCCTCGCCGCCTGGGAGGTTCCCGCCACGAGGAAACAGGCCGTCCTGATCGCCGCCGGCCTCCCGGGTCGCCCCGGCGTGCGTCTCATCCCAGATCAGACCGGTGGCGGCTACGACGCCGCCGCCGAGGAGCGCTCCGACGAGCGCCGACGCGATGCCGACGGTGATCAGCCGCCCGGTCTGGCCACGCGGCAGCCGCTCCGTCAGGCGTCCGCCCAGGCCCCCCGGCGACCGGACGGACTCGCTTCGCAGGGCGCCCGCGGGGTGCGTAGCCGCTTCCCGCCAGCCGGGGGCCTGCCATCCGGCCCCTCCGGGGCCGAACGCCGACCCGCCGCCCAGCGGAGGGATCGAGGTGGTGCCCGGCGGAAGGATCGCGGGCCTGCCCGAGGGAAGGGCGCGGCGCGCGTTCGCGTAGCCGGCCGGACGTGGTCCTGGGGCCCCCGGCGATATGCCCGCGGGGCCGACGAATGAGGGCGGTCCGAGAGGGCTCGCAGGACCGGGCGGAGACACCGGCTGCGGCATGGCACTCCCCTGCGGCACGATGCTCACCTCCGTTACAGCACTCCCCTGCGACATGGCGGCCGACTCAGGGCGCGGGCCGCGCGGCTCGTCCTCAGCACCGCGCGGCACCGCGTCCTGACCCGCCATTCAGATCTCCCTTTACCCCGCTTCCAAGAAGCGTTCCCGGTAACAAGGATGCGCCGTGATCCGTAAGAATCGCGTAAGGGCCGCCGTCGACTGCGACCTGAGTCGTACGGCGGTATCCGTCGCAAGGGTGAGACCTTTGTGAACAGCCGATACGTATCGTTGGGTACGTGTTCGGCAGTATGCGCGCCTGGACTCGGCGCCACAGCAGGATCGTGGACACGCTGGCGATCTTCCCGCTGGCGCTCTTGTGCGTGTCGACGGTCGAGGCGTTCAGTCGCACCAGCGGGATGATGCACGCGCGGCACGTCGGCGTGCCCGTGCTGCTGCTGCTGTCCGCCGCTCTCGTCGTGCCGCTGCTGTGGCGCCGCAACCACCCGCGTGAGGTGTTCGCGGTGGTGTCCGTGGTCAGCTTCGCGCAGTGGCTGCTGAACATCGCCGTCCTGCCCGCGAACCTGGCGGTGCTCGTCGCGATGTACGGCGTCGCCGCCCGCTGCCCGCGGCGGTGGGCGCTGGCCGCCGGGGTGGTCGCCGAGGGAGGGCTGCTGCTCGCCATGCTGAGCTGGTCTCCCGATCCCATGCGGGCGTGGCCGTCGGCCTCGGTCTTCGTCGTCGCCGTGTGGATCGGCGGCATGTACGCCAACACCCGCCGCCGTTACGTCGAGAGCCTGGTGGAACGCGCCGAGCGGGCCGAACGGGAACGCGACCAGCAGGCCCGCATCGCGGCCGCCGCCGAGCGGGCCCGCATCGCCCGCGAACTCCACGACGTGGTGGCGCACAACGTCAGCGTGATGGTCGTCCAGGCCGACGGCGCGGCGTACGCGATCGACAGCGACCCGGAACAGGCGCGCCGCGCGATGCAGGCGATCTCGGCGACGGGACGTCAGGCGCTGGCGGAGATGCGCAGGCTGGTGGGCGTGCTGCGGCAGGACGCGGGCAGCCCGGCCGAGGAGTACGCGCCGCAGCCCGGCGTCGCGCAGCTGGACGAGCTGGTCAGGCAGGTCAGGGACTCGGGGCTGCCGACGGAGTTCACGGTGTCCGGCACGCCCCGCACGCTCCCGGAGGGCGAGCAGCTCGCCGTCTACCGGATCGTGCAGGAGGCGCTGACGAACGCGATCAAGCACGGGGGGCCGGGCACGCGGGCGCGGGTGGAGATGGCGTACGGCCCTGGGCTGATCGAGCTGCGCATCAGCGACGACGGCAGGGGCGCGGCGGCGCCGCGGGTGGTCGGCGGCCATGGTCTGATCGGGATGCGGGAGAGGGCGGCGATGTACGGCGGGAGCATCGAGGCGGCCCCTCGCACGGGCGGTGGCTTCCGGGTGGTCGCCCGGATCCCCGCCGGAATGGCCGCCTGAATCCATGAGCCGCCCGAAGCCCGTACCGGATTCGCCGGCGCCGCGTCAGCCGTCCGGGCCGGACCGGGGAAAGACGGGGAGCCTGACCGCCGGCGGGCTCGCGTACGGTGTCGGAAGCGCGACGGTGACGAGCGGAGCGAAGTGGCAGTGATACGCGTCATGCTGGTCGACGACCAGGAGCTGGTGCGGACGGGGTTCCGGATGGTCCTCGGAGCGCAGCCGGACATCGAGGTCGTGGGTGAGGCGGCGGACGGGCAGGCCGCCGTCGAGGTGCTGCGCACGGTCGAGGCGGACGTCGTCCTGATGGACGTCCGCATGCCCCGGATGGACGGCGTGGAGGCGGCCCGCGTCATCTGCGCCGCGCCCGACGGCCCGAGGGTGCTGATCCTGACGACGTTCGACCTGGACGAGTACGCGTTCGCGGCGATCAAGGCGGGCGCGGCGGGGTTCCTGCTCAAGGACGTGCCCCCGGCCGAGCTGATCAGCGCGATCCGGTCGGTCCATTCGGGGGACGCGGTGGTCGCGCCGAGCACGACCCGCCGGCTGCTCGACCGGTTCGCCGTGCTCCTGCCGGAGGGGGACCGGCGGCGGCAGGACACCGGCGCGCTGACGGCGCGGGAGCGGGAGGTGCTCTACCACGTGGCCCGCGGCCTCTCGAACACCGAGATCGCGGCGCGGCTGCATCTGGCGGAGGCGACCGTGAAGACCCATCTCGGCCGTGTGCTGGCCAAGCTCGGGCTGCGTGACCGGGCCCAGGCGGTCGTGTACGCGTACGAGACCGGGGTGGTGGCCCCCGATCATCCGAGGGGCTGAGCCGGGGGTACCCCGGAAGTCGCACCCGCGCTTCGCCTCCCGGTCCCGGGGCCGCAGATCGAGAACGTCCGCGAGGCCGAGGAAACGCCCTGATCACGCCCATAGCGTGAACTCATGAGCACAACAACTCAGACCCGCACCGCCGTGGTCGCGCGCGGCCTGACCAAGGTGTACGGCGCGGGCGACGCGGCGGTGCACGCCCTTCGCGGCGTCGACGTCGACTTCGCCGCCGAGGCGTTCACCGCGATCATGGGGCCGTCCGGCTCCGGCAAGTCGACGCTGATGCACTGCCTGGCCGGGCTCGACACCGTGACGGACGGGCGGGTCGGCATCGGCGACGCCGAGCTCACCCGGCTGAACGACAAGCAGCTCACGCTGCTGCGGCGCGAGCGCGTGGGTTTCATCTTCCAGGCGTTCAACCTGTTGCCGACGCTGACGGCCGAGCAGAACATCCGGCTGCCGCTGGAGATCGCGGGCCGCCAGGCCGACCAGGCGCTGTTCGACCGGGTGATCGAGACGGTCGGCCTGCGGGACCGGCTCGGGCACCGGCCGAGCGAGCTGTCGGGCGGCCAGCAGCAGCGCGTCGCCGTGGCACGGGCGCTGATCAGCAAGCCTCAGGTGATCTTCGCCGACGAGCCGACCGGCAACCTAGACTCGCGCAGCGGCGCGGAGGTGCTGGCGTTCCTCCGCAGGTCGGTACGGGAGCTCGGGCAGACGATCGTGATGGTGACCCACGACCCGGTGGCGGCGTCGTACGCCGACCGGGTGATCTTCCTGCGGGACGGGCTGCTGGTGAGCGAGCTGGAGCGGCCGACGCCGCAGACCGTGCTCGACGCGCTGATGGCGCTGGAGGCCTGAGCCGTGCTCCGGACGACTCTCGCCGGGCTCCTGGCACACCGGCTGCGCCTGCTGCTCACCTCCCTGGCGATCGTGCTCGGGGTCGGGTTCATCGCGGGCACGTTCGTGCTCACCGACACGATCGACGCCGGGTTCTCCCAGTCGTTCGCCGCGGACGCCGACAAGGTGGACGTGGTGGTGACGCCCGCCGAGGACGACGGGACTCTGCCGGAGCGCGCGCTCGCCGCGGTCAGAGCGGTGCGGGGCGTCCGGGACGCCCAGCCCGTGCTGTCCGGCGACGCGCCGCTGATCGGCAGGGACGGCAAGGTCGTGGGCGACTACCCCACCGCCGGCGTCTCCATCCCGGCGAGCCGCATGAAGCTCACTTCCGGTAGGGCGGCCTCCGCCGCCGGTGAGGCGGTGCTCGACGAGAACACCGCCAAGGCCCAGGGTTACGCACCCGGGGCCACCGTCGCGGTGCTGGACAAGGCGGGCGAACGGCACGAGTTCCGCCTCGTCGGGACCTTCGACGTGGGTCTCGACCCGGACCTCGCCTACCGGGGGGCGGTCGCGTTCACGCCGGAGACGGCCCGGCTCGTGACCGGCGCGAAGGGCTTCACCGAGATCGACGTCCTCTCCTCCGGTCCCGCGCCGGAGACCCTGCGTACGGCCGTCGCGGCGGCCGTGGGGAGCGGCGCGAAGGTCGTGACCGGGCGGGAACGCGGCGACGAGCTGGCCCGGCGCAACCACGTGGACACGGCGTTCCTCCGGACCGGGCTGCTGCTGTTCGCCGCGGTCGCGCTGCTCGTCGCCGCGCTCGTGATCTACAACACCTTCGGCATCCTGGTCGCCCAGCGGACCCGCGAGATGGCGTTGCTGCGCTGCATCGGCGCGACCCGGCGGCAGGTGTTCGGCTCCATCGTGCTGGAGTCGGCCGTGGTCGGCCTGCTGTCGTCGGTGCTCGGCCTGCTGACCGGCCTCGGCC
The DNA here is from genome assembly GCF_014161385.1 of Microbispora sp. H10670. Classification (NCBI taxonomy): domain Bacteria; kingdom Bacillati; phylum Actinomycetota; class Actinomycetes; order Streptosporangiales; family Streptosporangiaceae; genus Microbispora; species Microbispora sp. H10670. The sequence continues at coordinate 53,354 of NZ_JABBWW010000019.1, forward strand.
TCGGGGCCGCCGCGGTGGCGGTGCTGAGGGCCACCGGTACGGACGTCCCCACGGGCACGGTGAGCCTCTCCCCGCAGACGATCGCCATCGGGCTGTGCACCGGCGTCGTCGTGACGGTTGCCGCCGCGCTGCTCCCCGCGCGCCAGGCCACCCGTGTGCCGCCCGTCGCGGCGCTGGGCACGCAGACCGAGGAGCACACGTTCCGCACCGGGGTCGTCCGGGTGGTCTTCGCCACCCTGTTCACGGTGGCGGGGGCCGGCCTCACGGCGGCGGGCGTGCTCCAGAACCCGGGCCAGGTGGCGCTGCTGACGGTCATGGCCGGCGGTGTGCTCGTCTTCTTCGCGGTGCTCGTCCTCGGCCCGGTGATCGTACGGCCGCTGAGCGGGCTGGCGGGCTGGGTCCCGGCGCGGCTGTTCGGCGTGCCGGGGCGGCTCGCGGTGGGCAACTCCCGGCGCAACCCCAGGCGCGCGGCGACCACCACCGTGGCGCTGACCGTCGGCGTGACCCTGATGACGTTCATGTCGGTCCTGACCGCGACGGTGCGGAGCACCGTGAGCGACCAGCTCGACCGGCAGTTCCCGGCCGACTACATCCTGACGGCGCAGACGGGCGGCATCCCCCGCTCGGTCGCCGACACGTTGCGCGCGAGCCGCGACCTGTCCGCGGTGACCGAGTTCCGGGGGAAGAAGGCCAAGGTGAACGGCCACGACTACGAGGTGGGCACCGTCACCCGGTCCGCCCTCGGCACCTCCGTCAAACCGGAGGCGTCGGCCGGCACGCTGGACGGCCTCGGCGCGGGTGATGTCGCGGTGGCCGACTTCGTGGCCCAGGACCTCGGCGTCAAGGTCGGCGACCACGTGACCGTCACGTCCGGCGGGCGGAGCGTCCCGCTCACGGTGGTGGCGGTGCTGAAGGCCGGCGTTTCCCTGCTGCCGCCGTTCACCATGGCCGAGCAGGCCTTCGAGCAGCGCTTCGGCAGGGTGGACGACGCGCAGATCCTGCTGAACGCCGCCCCCGGCGTGCCCGCCGAGCGGGCGCGCGCGGTCGTGGACGACGCGACCGCGGCCTACCCGGCGGTGAAGGTCGGCAGCACGACCGAGATCCGCGGCCAGTTCGACGAGGCGATCGACACCGTGCTCATGGTGGTCACCGGGCTGCTGGCCCTCGCGATCGTGATCTCACTGCTCGGCATCGCGAACACGCTGTCGCTGTCGGTGCACGAGCGCACCCGCGAGTCGGCGCTGCTGCGTGCGCTCGGCCTGACCCGGCCGCAGCTTCGGGGGATGCTGTCGGTCGAGGCGCTGGTCCTCGGCCTGGTGGGCGCGATCGTCGGCGTCGTGCTCGGGGTGCTGTACGGCTGGGCGGCCACGGCGACGCTGACCAGGGACGTCTCCTTCCGGCTCCCGGTCACGCAGATCCTGGTCTTCATCGCCGCGTCGGGCCTGGCCGGGGTGCTCGCCGCGGTGCTGCCCGCCCGGCGCGCGGCCCGCGCGTCGGTCGTCGGCGCGCTGGCGGCCTCCTGACGGGCCTTCTCTCGTGAATCCGCGCCGCGTCCGCCGGATCGGGTGGACGCGGCGCCCACACACGCCGGGAGCGCCGATGCGCACCGCGTCCTCCCGGGCAGGCTTGCCTCGCGTCGGCTACCGCCTGCCGACGGTGTAGGTCAGGTGGGTCACCCGGGATGACGCGTCCGTGCGGGTCTGTTCGAGGGCGAGGCGGGCCGGGTCCACGCGGTCGAACAGGCGGATGCCGGTGCCGAACAGCACGGGCGCGAGGGTGATCGAGAACTCGTCGAGCAGACCGCTGTCCAGGTACTGCTGGATCGTCTCGGCGCCGCCGGCGATGCGGACGTCGCGGTCGCCCGCGGCCTCGCGGGCCTGGTCCAGTGCGCTGGAGACGCCGTCGTTGACGAAGTGGAAGATCGTGCCGCCCGGCCGCTCCCACGGGTCACGCTTGGTGTGGGTCACGACGAACACCGGGGTGTGGAACGGCGCCTCCTCCGGCCAGGCCGGCTCGCCGGCGTCGAACATCCGCTTGCCCATGACGCTCGCGCCGGTGCGCTCGTACGTCGCCCGAGCGATGTCGTTGTCGAGTCCTTCCTCACCGCCCTCGCCGAGCTTGAGGTTCTCCCGGATCCACCGCTGCGGGAACGCCCACGCCTGCAGTTCCGACCACTTCGTCATCCAGCGCTGGACTCTCGGGTCGTTCCGGCCTTCGGGCGAGAAGACGTCCTCGACAGGCACGGCCTCCGGCGCCATGAAGCCGTCGAGCGACATCGTCACGCTGAAGAACACCTTCCCGGCCATCAGTCCTCCGCTCCCTTCGGTGTGGTCTCGTTCCGGGTGAGTTCGGCGACGTAGGCCGCCAGGTTGCCCAGGGTCTGCTCGCCGCCCTCGATCGCGTGGTATTTCTGCACGGCCTCCTCACGGAGCTCCTTGGTGGGGAACACGGTGCGCATCGTGATCCTGGTCTTCTCGCCGACCAACTCGAAGGTCAGGACTGACTCGAAGGCGTTGGGGTCGTCGCGGTACTCGCCGTGCACCAGCGCGATCCGCTCCGGCGGGACGATCTCGGTCCAGGTGATCCACTCCTGGTAGTCGGTCCCGTCCGGCCCGTGCATCACGAAGGCCCAGGCCCCGCCGACGCGGAACTCGAAGGACCGCGTCGTGGTCGTGAACCCCTCCGGGCCCCACCACTGCGACAGGTGCCGGACCTGCGTGAACGCCTCGAACACCAGCTCCCGCGGGGCGCCGATGGCCCGGGAGAGCACGATCTCGCGGTCCGTGGTCGTGTGGTCGGGCTCGCCGCCGCTACCGGTCGTCGCCATCCGGTGGTTCCTCCTGCCTTGCCTGTTCCAGATTTCGCACGTACTCGTCCAGCCGGTCGAAGGTCTCGTCCCAGAATCTCTCGAAGCCGCCCACCCACTCGTGGACCGGCCGCAGCCCGCGGGCGTCCAGGCCGTACAGCCGCTGCTTGCCCGCCCCGCGGACCCGCACCAGCCCGACCTCGCGGAGCACCCGCAGATGCTTGGACGCCTGTGGCTGGCTCATCCCCAGGTCCCGCGCCAGTTCGGTCACGGGCCGCTCGCCACCCCGCAGCAGCACCAGGATCTCCCGCCGCTGCGGCTCGGCGATCGCGTTGAACGCGTCCGAGGTCGTTGCCGCTCGTGCCATGACCCCATCATATGCCTATATCGGAATGCGTAAGACGGCCTGTGCTCGACGACCGGCTCGGGCTGGTCCGGCTTGGCAGGCCGTGTCTGTGGCGGCGTTCGGTTCAGACCGCGTCACAGACGGCGGCCCTGGCGGTCGACGACCACCGCGAAGACGCCCGTGACGTCCTCGTACGGCGGGTCCACCGCCATGTGACCCCGCTGGGCGTCGATCCACACGACCTCTCCCCGGCAGTTCACGGCGTTCCACGCGTGGCTGCCGCCCCCGGCCCACCGGGTGATGAGGACGGCGGCCGCGCCGTGCCCGCCGAAGATCAGCCGCTGCGCGACGGCCACGTACGCCCGGCGGCCGTGGCCCACGTACTCGAAGCGGTGCCCGAGCCACTCCTCGGCCCGCGCGACGCCCCCGGTCTCCCCGGTCAGCAGCGGCCGACCCGACGGGTCGTACTCCGGGTGCCTGCGCGCCGCCACCACGGGCTCGCCGTGCCAGGTCGACATCACCGACAGCGCGCAGTCGACGGCGTTGTTGGACCTGAAGGCGTCCTCCGTCGGGCCCTCGGCGTTGATGAGGCGGATCCAGGTGCCGCGCGGGTCCGGGAAGCGCCCGTTCACCGCCTGTGCCAGGCTCGCCTGACCATCCGGGTCCGCCTCGGCGAGGCCGCCCGGCCGGCCGTACGTGCGGGTCTCCTCCAGCCGCCGCGGACGATCGGGGCCGTCCAGCCAGTCGCGCTCCGTCTCGTCCCGCAGGACGGCCGACCAGAAGTCGTCGCCGTCCGCGAACTCCTCCATGCCGGCGCCGCTCCCGTGAACCGTCACCGCGTCGAGCTCGGGGCCTGCCTCGGAAGCCGCCCCCGCGCCCGCCTCGGGGTCGTCGCCGGGCGCCTCGTCCCGGCGGGTTCCGGCGGTCTCGTCCACGTGCCCGCGACGGTCGGTCTCCTCGTCCGGCCACGCGCACCCGGCCGAAGCGGTCTCATCCGTTTCCCCGGGGACCGGTCGCTCTCCCTCCGGGGCATCCGTCGCGCCGCCGTCCACCACGCCGTCGCCGGCGTACGGGAGATCGGCCTCGGCGCAGGGGGGATCGGCCTCGGCCGTCCCGGTGAGAGCGTCCTGGTCGTCCTCCACGGGCGCGAGCGCGCCGGTGTCCTCCACGCCAGTCGGCAAGCCGTCGGGAACGGCGTCGGCGGCGGTCCCCCCGGCCGTCGCCTCCGACGTCTCCCCGGTGGTCTCCGCGGTGGCCTCCCCGATGGTCTCCCCGATGGTCTCCCCGATGGTCTCCCCGGTGGTCTCCCCGGTGGTCACGGCGACCTGAGGATCACCGGCGTCCGCGGCGGGCGTCGTGGCGGCCACGGCGTCCCACACCGCCGGCGGCCCGCCGCGGCGGCCGGTCAACGTGCTCATGCCGTGGCCCGCGTTGTCGCCGTTCCTGGCGGCGGGGACGACCGGCACGGCCCCGGTGTCCGCGCCCAGCGGCAGTGCCGCGATCCGCACCTCCAGGCGGCGGTCCCCCAGCGAGGGAGCAGGCGCCTCGGCCGCCTGCTCGTAGTCCCGCCATCGCCGGCCGTCGGCCGCGACGACCGGGTTGTACACACCCGACGGCAGCCGCCACCTCGCATGCCGGCGCGCCTTCTCCTGGTTCACGCGTTTGGCCCCCCTCTTCGCGCCCCATCAGGGTGCCGATGGTAGGGGCGGGCCGTACGGGGCGCGGCGGGTTTTCCCAACTCCAGACCCGGCCCGTTGTGAGCGCCTCAGCGGGCCGTGACGGTGATGGAGTGATACCCGGTCGCGCCGTCCGGCGCGGGCGGCGCCTCGTCCGCGGTCTGGGTGTAGCCGGTGGCGTCGGTGGCCCGCACCGAGATCGTGTGCCTGCCCGGCGTCAGGTCCACCTCGGCCGACCACTGCCGCCAGGTGTCGGGGCCCGTGACGTCGGCCAGCTTCGCCTGCCGCCAGCCGGCGCCGTCCACCCGGACCTCCACCGCGTCGATCCCCCGGTGCTGGGCCCACGCCACGCCGGCCACGGTCGTACGGCCCGCCCGCACCTTGTCCCCGCCGCGCGGCAGGTCGATCCTCGACTGGGTCTTGATGGGGCCCTTCGCGGCCCATCCGCGGGGCGTCCAGTACGCCTCGTCCCGGTCGAACCGGGTGACCCTGATCTCGGTGACCCACTTGGTCGCCGAGACGTACCCGTACAGGCCGGGGACGACCTGACGGACCGGGAAGCCGTGCTCCTCGGGGAGCACCTCGCCGTTCATCGCGACGGCCAGCAGCGCGTCCCGGCCGTCCATGACCACGTCGACCGGTGTGCCGCAGGTCCAGCCGTCCTCCGAGACGCTGAGCAGCATGTCGGCCTCGCGCCGGATCCCGGCGTCGCGCAGCACGTCGGCCAGGCGCGCGCCGAGCCAGCGCGCGTTGCCGGCGTACGACCCGCCGACCTCGTTGGACACGCACGTCAGCGTGACGTCGGCCTCCGTCAGCGGCCGTTTGAGCAGGTCGGCGAAGGTCAGCTCGACCGGCCGGTCCACCAGTCCGTGGATCTTCAGCGTCCAGCGGGCCGGGTCCACCGTCGGCACCACGAGAGCGGTGTCCACCCGGTAGAAGTCCGCGTTCGGGGTCACGAAGGGGGTGAGGCCCGAGATGCGCAGGTCCGCCCCGGCCGGGATGGGCGCGGCCGGTCGCGCCGCACGCGGAAGGATCTTCGCCACGCCGCGCCTGGCCAGCTCGCCGTTCTTGCGCCCGGACAGCAGCCATCCGCCGAACCCGCCGGCCCCCGCGACCACGACGCCCGCCGCCACCCCGTTCAGCAGCCTGCGCCGGTCGAAGGCGTACGGCTCGGCGGGCTGCGCGGAAAACGGCGCGGAGGACGGCGCGGGGACGGGTGACACAGGGCCGGGTGACACAGGGCCGGACGACACAGGGCCGGGCGACACGGTTCCCGCCCGCATCACGGCCGGCTTGGCCGGGCTGATCGGGCTGCCGACCGGGCCGGCGTCGCCGACCGGCTGGGCCGGCGTGCGGCTCCGCACCTCGGCGGCCCTGTAGGAGGCCCTGTCGGCGGCCCTGCTGGCGGTGACGTATTCGTCCTCGTCGCTCCGCGTGGCCCGGCGCCACAGCCGCGAGAGGGCGTACGCCCCGGCCGCCGCCCCCGCGAGCGAGGGCAGCACGTGCGCCGCTCCCGCGTCCGGCCGGGACAGCGCCGCGGCGGCGCCGACGAGCCCGAAAACGGCCAGCCCCGCCATGCCGTACGCGGTCCGGCGGCGGGCGAGCAGCCCCAGGCCGGCGGCGACGAGCGCGAGCACGACGACGATCCCGGTCAGCAGCACCGGTTTGTCGGCGGAGCCGAACGTGCGGATCGCCCACTCCTTCAGACCGGCGGGCGTGGCGTCGATCACGGCGCCGCCCACCGCGACGACCGGCGCCGCGGCGGGGTCGACCAGACCGGCGACGAGCTGGGCCGCCCCCAGCGCCACCCCGGCGGCGACGAGACCGGTCAGGACGGCGGCCCAGGCGGGCACGCCGCTGCCTTCGCGGGCGCCTTCGCGGATGCCTTCTGCGTTCACGGTCCGAACGCTACGCCCGCCTCCGCCCCGGCGGTCTTACGGCGCGATTACGAGACGACCTGACCGATCACCGGGGCCAGCGCGCGGAAGGCCCTGCCCCGGTGGCTGATCGCGTCCTTCTCCCCGGCCGACATCTCCGAGGTGGTCCGGGTGTCGCCGTCCGGCACGAAGATCGGGTCGTAGCCGAAGCCGCCCGTGCCGCGCCGCTCCCGGATGAGGAAGCCGTGCATGGCCCCCTCCACCACGTGTTCCTCGCCGTTCGGCAGCGCGAGCGCCGCGCAGCAGGCGAAGTGGGCCTGGCGGCGGCCGTCCGGCACGTCGCCGATCTGCGCCAGCAGCAGGTCGAGGTTGGCGTCGTCGTCTCCGTGGCGGCCGGACCAGCGGGCGGAGAAGATGCCGGGCATGCCGTTCAGCGCGTCCACGCACAGGCCGGAGTCGTCGGCGACAGCGGGCAGGCCGCTCTGCGAGGCGACCGCGTGCGCCTTGAGCAGCGCGTTCTCGGCGAAGGTGAGGCCGGTCTCGGCCACGTCGCCGATGTGCGGGAAGGCCTCCAGGCCCAGCAGTTCGACCGGCACCCCGGCGTCGGCGAGGATCCGGCGCAGCTCGACGATCTTCCCGGCGTTCCGGGTGGCCAGGACCACCTTGTTCATGCTCTCGTCCTCGGTGCTCGTCAGGTGCTCGTCAGGTTAGGAGAGGGCCTCGGTCTGCAGGCGGGTGAGGTCGGCGCAGCCGCTCGCGGCGAGGTCGAGCAGGCCGTTGAGCGTCGTGCGGTCGAAGGGCGTGCCCTCGGCCGTGCCCTGGACCTCCACGTAGTCGCCCCTGCCGGTCATCACCACGTTCATGTCGGTCTCGGCCTTGACGTCCTCGCTGTAGTCGAGGTCGAGCATGGGCTCGGTGCCGACGATCCCGACCGAGACGGCGGCGACCGAGTTCACCAGAGGGTCGCCGGGGCACATCCGGCGCTGCCGCATCCAGGTGATCGCGTCGGCGAGCGCGACGTACGCGCCGGTGATGGCGGCGGTGCGGGTGCCGCCGTCGGCCTGCAGCACGTCGCAGTCGAGCAGTACGGAGTTCTCCCCCAGGGCCTTGTAGTCGACGCAGGCGCGCAGGGAACGGCCGATCAGCCGGGAGATCTCGTGGGTGCGCCCGCCGATCTTGCCGCGGACCGACTCGCGGTCGGTGCGGGTGTTGGTCGACCGGGGCAGCATGGCGTACTCGGCCGTCACCCAGCCCAGCCCGCTGCCCTTGCGCCAGCGGGGCACGCCGCTTTCGACCGTCGCGGCGCACAGCACCTTGGTGCCCCCGAACTCCACCAGTACGGAGCCCTCCGCGTGGGCGAGCCAGTTCCGGGTGATGGTCACGGGGCGTAGCTGGTCGGATCGACGACCGTGTGAACGAGCCATACGGGTCACCCTAGGTCATACACGGCGCCGCTCCGTGCCAACTCCATCGGCCCGTCGAAACCGCCGCGTGAGGCGTCCTCCAGGACCCGGGCCTTGTCGTACCACGGCACGAGATGGGTGAGGACGAGCGTGCCCGCCCCGGCCCGCGCGGCGTGCTCGGCCGCCTGCCTGCCGCTGAGGTGCAGGCCGGGCGTGAGGTCCGGCCCGTCGAGGAAGGATGCCTCGCACAGCAGCACGTCGGCGTCGTGGGCGAGCTTGACCAGTTCGGCCGACTCCCCGGTGTCCGCCGAGTACGCCACCGAACGGCCCCTGCTGGACACGCGGAAGCCGTACGTCTCCACCGGGTGGTTCATGGGGGCGGCCGTCACCTCGAACGGGCCGACGTGCCGCGTGCCGGGTGACAGCCGCAGGAAGTCGAAGGAGTTCTCCAGCACCGGCTCGTCCGGCATGGCGTACGCCGCGTTGAGCCGCTTGGACGCTCCGGCGGGGGCGTACACCGGGATCTTCGGCAGCGGGCCGTCCGGGGTGTAGGTGCGTACGACGTGGTAGGCGCACAGGTCGAGGCAGTGGTCGGCGTGCAGGTGGGACAGCAGGACGGCGTCGACGTCGTAGAGCCCCGCGTGCCGCTGGAGAGCGCCCAGCGACCCGCTGCCGAAGTCGACGAGCATCCGGAAGCCTTCGGCTTCGAAGAGGTAGCAGGAGGACGGGCTGTCTGGGCCGGGGAAGCTGCCCGAGCACCCGACGACGGTCAGCTTCATCTCGGACTCCCCACGCCGGTCGCCTCGCCGAGCCCGGGGGCGGTCCGCTCCACCGACTGCAGCTCCGGGCCGAGGAACCGCTGGCCGAGCCGTTCGAACAGTTCCGTGTCGCCGGTCGCCCGGAAGCGGTGCCTCGGCCGGCCCGCGCCGTTGGACAGCCCCCGGTCGTGCAGGATCCGGTAGACGTCCTTGGCGGTCTCCTCGGCGCTCGACACGAGCGTGACCCCGTCTCCGGCGACGTACGACAGCGCGCCGGTGAGCAGCGGATAGTGGGTGCAGCCGAGGATCAGCGTGTCGCAGCCCGCGTCCTGGATCGGCTTGAGGTAGCCCCGGACCACCTCGATGAGGTCGTCGCTCATCGTCTCGCCGCGCTCGACGAACTCCACCAGCAGGGGGGTGGCCACCGCGACCAGTTCGACGTCGGGGGCCGCGGCGAAGGCGTCGTGGTAGGCCATCGACTCGATGGTGGCCCGCGTGGCGATCACGCCGACCCTGCCGTTCCCGGTGGCCCGCACGGCCCGCCGCGCGGCGGGCTGGATCACCTCGACGACGGGCACGTCGTATCGCTCCCTGGCGTCCCTGAGCACGGCGGAGCTGGCGCTGTTGCACGCGATGACCAGCATCTTCACCCCGTGCTCGACCAGGTGGTCCATCACCTCCAGCGCGTAGGCGCGGAGCTCGGCGATGCGCTTGGGCCCGTACGGCTGGTTGGCCGTGTCGGCCACATACAAGATCGATTCGTGGGGCAGCTGGTCGATGATCGCCCGGGCGACGGTCAGGCCGCCCACCCCGCTGTCAAAGATCCCGATCGCCCTGCTGTTGTCCTCCGGCACGCTTCCCAAGGTTAGGGGACCGGTCCCGGCCACCGGCGGTAAGAAAGCTCACATCGCGAGCCGCCGCGCCGGAGGCCCGGCGATCGGGCAGCGCCGCCGCGCCGGAGGCACGGCGATAGGGCAGGGCTCAGCCGCGGCCGAGCCGGGCGAGCTGGCGCGACTGGGCGACCAGCCGGCCCGCCGAGTCCCACACCTCGACCTCCTCGTCGAACCAGCCGTCGCTGATCAGCCGCCCGCCACCGATGAGGGTCAGCCACCCCGGGGCGGGCAGGGCGCGCAGGTGCCAGGTCAGCTCGACCGTGGGGGCCCATCCGCGCGCCCCCGCCGAGAACACGACCGGCGGCAGCGCGTCCACCGCCATCGCCAGCACGAACGGGTCGGGGTCCTGCGGCTCGGCCAGCCGGAAGTAGGCCCGCGACTCGGGCCGCCCGGTGGGCTCCCCGGTCAGCCAGCCGATCGTGGGCGGGTCGAACCGCATCTCCATCCGCGCGCTGAAGTTCATGGCCGACGCTGCTTTCGGATCGGGCAGGCGCACGCAGTCCGCCAGGCCGGGCATGGCCACCGAGGGGCCGTCCGACCAGTCCGGGTCCGCCGACCCGTCGAGCGTGGCGGTCGCGACGAGCATCTCGACGAACGCCTCGCCGTCCCGCACGAGCCGCGCCCGGGTCATCGCCGCCGTACGGCCCGACTTGAGCTGGTCGAGCACGACCTGGGCCGGGCCCGGCCGGGCCACCCGCAGGAAGTGGGCGCTGGTGGACACCGGGTGCGGGTGCGCCGAGGCGTCCGCCACCGCGCGCAGCACGGTGGCCATCAGATAGCCGCCGTTCAGCGGCCCGCCCATCGAGTATCCGTCGTCGAGACACACGTCGTAGGTGGTGTCGTCGACCCGGATCGCCCGCGTGGCCTCGTCGAACTTGGTCATGCGCCCCTCGCCGCTCTACCGAATGATGTTCTGCTGGTTACTGTAGCGTGGCGCTCTCCGCCGCAGCGGGCGGGGATCACCCGGTCATCACCTGGGGATCAACTGAGCGCGACGGTCAAGCGGGCTGCAAGCGCCCTTCTAGCGGCCGCTCCTAACCTCCGGGCGACGACGCCTCCGGGCGTACGACCCGACGACGCTAGTGAGTGAGCCAATGCCCGCCGACCGCTCCCCCCGGCAGCCGGACCCCCGGACTCCGCACCCCCGACACGCCGAACCGGCGTCGGGCCCCTGGAGCCCGCGTGACGAGAGCGACCTCGACCGCACCATCTCCTACCGGTTCCCCCGCCCCTCGGCCCGGGAGGCGCACACCGTGCGGCTGCCCGGCTGGAGCGAGCAGGAGGAGATCGGCTTCACCACCGTGGCCGAACCGCCGCCGCACGCGCCGGCTCCGGCGCCGGCTCCGGAAGGTCGGCGGGGAGCACGCGGCTGGATCCTCGCGCTCGTCGCCGCCGTGCTCGTCGGAGTGGTCGGCGGGGGCGGCGTGTGGGCCGCCTCGAAGCTCAGCGGCGGCGGCACCCAGCCGCAGGACGTGCTGCCCGCGGACGCGATCGCCTACGTCCGGCTCGACCTCGATCCTTCCGCCGACCAGAAGCTCGCGTTGTTCGGCATCGCCCGCAGGTTCTCCGCCACCCGGGACGCCTTCGGCGGCGACGACCCGCGCGAGGCACTCGTCACCGCCCTGGGGAAGGACGGCTCCGGCCTCGCGAAGGTCGACTACGCCAGGGACGTCGAGCCGTGGCTGGGCGACCGCGTCGGCCTCGCCGTGCTCCCCTCGGCCGGCGGCGGCGACCCCGTCGGCGCGATCGCCGTACAGGTCAGGGACGAGGCGGCGGCCAGAGAGGGCATCGCGCGCCTCGGCCTGCGCGACGGGAAGGGCGGCCTCGCGTTCCGCGACGGGTACGCCGTCATCGCCCCGACCCAGGAGCTGGCCGACCGGTACGTCACGGCGGCGCCGCTGTCCGGCGAGCCCCGCTTCGCCGACGACCTCCGCACGCTGGGTGAGCCGGGCGTGCTGTCGTTCTGGGCCGACGTGGAGAAGGTCGCCGCGGCCGCGTGGCCGTCGGCGAACGGCGCGGAGCCGCTGCTCGACCGCGTCAGGGACATGCGCTTCGCCGGCGCCCTCCGGTTCTCCGGCGACTACGCGGAGCTGGCCGGGATCACCCGCGGCGGGAAGACGGCGCCGGGCCGTCCCGAGCCGGTGCGGATCGGCGAACTGCCCGCGTCCACGGTCGCGGCGGCCTCGTTCTCCGGCCTGGGCGACCTGCTGCGCGAGCAGTGGTCCTCGATCGAGCGGGCGGCGGACGGCGCGGGCGGCGGGCCGTACGCCGAGACGCTCGACGCGGCGCGGCAGTACGGCCTGTCCCTGCCGGACGACCTGGTGACGCTGCTGGGCAGGAACCTCACGCTCGCCCTCGACGAGCAGGGCCTGGACGGCTCCCAGCCCCACTTCGGCGCGGTGCTCACGACCGACGCCGCCAAGGCCCAGGACGTGGTGGACAGGGTGAAGGCCTACCTCGACGGCATCGAGCGGCCGGCGGACTTCGCCACCGCGAGCGGCGACGGCCGGTTCGTGCTCGCGACGACCCCGGACTACGCCGCCACGCTGGGCGGCGGCGGCGCGCTCGCCGAGTCCGAGACGTTCCGGCTGGCCGTCCCGGACGCCGGGAACGCCACCTACGCGGTGTACGCAGACCTCGACCGGCTGGAGAAGCTGTACCTGAGCGGCGCCGGGGACGCCGGGCGGCGGGACCTGGAGAAGCTGCGGGCGGTCGGCCTGAGCGGCGCCTCGGGCGAGGCCGGGTCGAGCTTCACCCTCAGGGTCGTGTTCGACTGAGCCCCCGGCCCGCACGGCCGCGCCGCCGTCCGGCGGGTGGCGCGGCGGCGGGCCGGAGTCAGGCCCAGAGCTGGCCCTCCAGTCGGTCCTCGGCCTCGTCGAGCGTGCCCTCGTAGGCGCCGGTGGACAGGTACTTCCACCCGCCGTCGGCCACGATGAACACGATGTCGGCCCGCTCCCCCGCCTCCACGGCCTTACGGGCCATGCCGAGGGCCGCGTGCAGGGCGCAGCCGGTCGAGATGCCGGCGAAGATGCCCTCGGACGCCAGCAGCTCACGGGTGCGCCGCAACGCGTCGGCGGAGGTCACCGAGTAGCGGGTGGTCAGCACGGACGCGTCGTACAGCTCGGGGACGAACCCCTCGTCCACGTTGCGCAGGCCGTAGACCAGCTCGCCGTACCGCGGCTCGGCGGCCACGATCTTCACGTCCGGCACCTGCTCGCGCAGGTAGCGCCCGACGCCCATGAGCGTGCCGGTCGTGCCGAGCCCGGCGACGAAGTGGGTCACACCCGGCAGGTCCGCGAGGATCTCCGGCCCGGTGGACTCGTAGTGGGAGCGCCAGTTCGCCGGGTTGCCGTACTGGTAGAGCATCACCCAGTCGGGATGCTCGGCCGCCAGGCCCTTGGCCACCCGTACGGCCTCGTTGGAGCCGCCCGCGGCCGGCGAGGAGATGATCTCCGCGCCCCACATGCGCAGCAGCTGGCGGCGCTCCTCCGAGGTGTTCTCGGGCATGACGCAGATCAGCCGGTAGCCCTTGAGCCGGGCCGACATCGCCAGCGAGATGCCGGTGTTGCCGGAGGTCGGCTCCAGGATCGTGCAGCCCGGCGTGAGCAGCCCGTCCTTCTCGGCCTGCTCGATCATCCACAGCGCCGGCCTGTCCTTGACCGACCCGGTCGGGTTGCGGTCCTCCAGCTTCGCCCAGATCCGCACGTCGGCGGACGGCGAGAGCCGGGGCAGCCCCACCAGCGGGGTGTGCCCGACCGAGTCGATCAGCGAGTCGAAGCGCATCTAGCGCGCTCCGCCCGCGACGGCCGGGAGCACGGTCACGGTGTCGCCGTCGGCGACCGGGGTGCCGAGCCCGCCGAGGAAGCGCACGTCCTCGTCGTTGAGGTAGACGTTGACGAAACGGCGCAGCCCCGACTCGTCCACCAGCCGGCTCTTCAGGCCGGGGTGGCGCGACTCCAGGTCGCCGAACAGCTCTTCGAGGGTCGATCCCTTGGCGTTGACCGCCTTGGCGCCATCGGTGTAGCTGCGGAGGATGGTAGGAATGCGGACCTCGATGGCCATCTCGGCTCAATCTCCTTGATCTGTGGTCGTCGTTGTGGTGGGCGTCCGTTTACTCACGTCCGCCGGGCGCGTCCGTTCATCTGGATGGAACATGGCGGGACGGGCGGCGATTCCAGCCGGGCGGCGGCAGCCGGCCGGGGCTCAGCGACAGTCGTAGACGACGACGGACGGCGTGTGCGCGAAGAGGAACGCCTGAACAGGAGATTCCGGGCGTACCCGGCGCATCAGGACAGCCGGTGACGACACAGGACGAGCGTCATCGTAAGGCATGGTTCAAGTTTAACCGTACGCCTCGACGATCTTGACGTCCTCCTCCGTCACAACCCCGTCATTGATCCGGAACGACCGGAACGGCGTCTCCTCCTCGGAGGCGGTCGAGACCAGCACGTAGTGGGCGTCGGGCTCGGAGGCGTAACCGATGTCCGTGCGGGAGGGGTACGCCTCGGTGGCGGTGTGGGAGTGGTAGATCACGACGGGCACCTCGTCCCTGTCGTCCATCTCCCGCCACACCCGGAACTGCTCCATGGAGTCGAAGCGGTAGAACGTCGGGGACCGCTCGGCGTTCTCCATGGGGACGAAGCGCTCGGGACGGTCCGATCCGGCGGGCCCGGCCACGATGCCGCACGCCTCGTCCGGGTGATCGGCCCGCGCGTGGGCCACGATCCTGTCGACCAGCTCGCGTGAGATCGTCAGCATGCCGGAAAACCTACCAAAGGGCCCGGACGAGGCTGTCCTGCAGGTAGGTGAGCCAGTCGTAGGTCACGAACGCGGGATAACGCGGGTCGTCCTCGGACATCGAGGCGATCTCCTCGTGGACCTCCTCGGTCACCTCCAGGCGCACGCCGAGCGCGAGGCGGACGTCGTTGAGCGCCCTCAGCCACGCCTGCCCCTGCTCCGCGGTCAGCGTCAGCCGCCCCGGCGCCGCCGTCTCCAGCAGGGTGGTCGCGTCGGCCCGCTTGCCGTCGCGCAGCGTCGCCTCCGTGTAACGCCGGAACTCCCCCGCCGCCTCGTCGTCCTCGGCGTACGCCGAGGGGAACAGCCGCGCGAGCACGGGGTCGTCCGGCGGGGTGGCCGAGCCGATGCCGAGCGCGCGCTCCAGCGGATCGTCCCCCGTGGTGCCCGGCTCCACCAGGCCCAGCACCTGTGACACCAGCGAGCGCAGGATCGACACCTCGCCCGCGTCGAGGTGGATCGAGACGCCGTCGCGTGCCGCCTTGAATCCCGTGCTCATCATCTGTCCTGCTGGACGGTCGCCCACAGGCCGTAGGAGTGGAGTATCTGCACGTCCCGCTCCATCTCCTCCCGGGTGCCGCTGGAGACCACGGCCCTGCCCTTGTGATGGACGTCCATCATCAGCGTCTCGGCCTTCTGCCGGGGATAACCGAACACGGTCTGGAAGACGTACGTGACGTACGACATGAGATTGACCGGGTCGTTCCACACGATCGTGAGCCACGGCAGATCGGGGCGCACGTCCGACGACGGACGCTCTACCTCGGCTGGAGCTGTGCTACCCACGTAACCATCCTGCACCACGACCGTCGTAGTCTTCGACACGTGCGCATGACCACGGGCACGGCCCTGCTGACCGACCAGTACGAACTGACGATGCTCCAGGCCGCGCTGGCGGGCGGTGCGGCGCACCGGCGGGCGGTCTTCGAGGTGTTCGCCCGGCGGCTGCCCGGAGGACGGCGCTACGGCGTGGTGGCCGGCACCGGGCGGTTCCTCGACGCGCTGGAGGACTTCCGCTTCGACGAGCAGGACATCGAGTTCCTGTGCTCCGCCGGGATCGTGGACGGGCCGACGGGCGACTTCCTCGCCGGCTACCGCTTCTCCGGCAACGTGTACGGCTACCGCGAGGGCGAGGCGTTCTTCCCCGGCTCACCGATCATGGTGGTGGAGGGGACCTTCGCCGAGGCCGTGCTGCTGGAGACGCTGATCCTGTCGATCCTCAACCACGACTGCGCGATCGCCGCCGCCGCCTCCCGCATGGCGCAGGCGGCCGGCGACCGGCCGCTGATCGAGATGGGCTCGCGCCGCACCCACGAGTGCGCCGCGGTCGCCGCCGCCAGGGCGGCCTACCTGTGCGGCTTCGCCTCCACCTCCAACCTCATGGCCGGTCACCTGTACGGCGTGCCGACCGCGGGCACCGCCGCCCACGCGTTCACCCTGCTGCACGACTCGGAGGCGGAGGCCTTCCGGATCCAGATCGAGTCCCTCGGGCTCGGCACCACCCTGCTCGTGGACACCTACGACGTGGCGAGGGCCGTACGGACGGCGGTGGAGCTGGCCGGGCCGGACCTCGGCGCGGTCCGCATCGACTCCGGCGACCTCGCCGTGGTGGCCGTCGAGGTGCGCCGCCTGCTCGACGACCTGGGCGCGGACCGGACGCGGATCGTCGTCACCAGCGACCTGGACGAGTTCGCGATCGCCGCGCTGGCGGCGGCGCCGGTCGACGCGTACGGCGTCGGCACCGCCCTGTCCACCGGGTCGGGCCACCCGACGGCCAGCCTGGTCTACAAGCTGGTCGCCAGGGAGGACGCGTCGGGCGTCCTCCAGCCGGTCGCGAAGGCGTCCGTCGGCAAGCCGAGCGTCGGCGGCCGCAAGTGGGCCTACCGCAGGACCGGCGGCGGCACCGCCACCGCCGAGGTGATCACCCGCGAGCCGGTGGAGTCCGAGGACCGCCCGCTGCTGGCCGAACTCGTCCGGGACGGCAAGGTCGTGGGCCGGGAGAGCCTGCTGACCGCCCGCGAGCGCCACCGGGCTACTTCGGCGGAGTTGCCACTCGAAGCCCGCAGCCTCTCCCCTGGAGACCCCGCAGTCCCTACTATCTTCAAGTGATCGCGGAGGACCGGCGCATGAGGACGACGCCGGTCCTCCGTGATCGCCACTGTGAGGTGACCCCATGAAGACCGCGCTCATCATCGTGGACGTGCAGAACGACTTCTGCGAGGGCGGCAGCCTGCCGGTCGGCGGGGGCGCCGGGGTGGCCGCCGCGATCGGCCGCCACGTCGACGAACACGGGTACGACCACGTGGTGGCCACCCGTGACTACCACGTCGATCCCGGACCGCACTTCGCCGCCGAGCCCGACTACGTCGACACCTGGCCGCCGCACTGCGTGGTCGGCACCTCCGGCGCCGACTTCCACCCGGCCTTCGACACGGCGAAGGTCGAGGAGATCTTCAGCAAGGGGGCGCGGCAGGCGGCCTACAGCGGGTTCGAGGGCGCCACCGCCGACGGCGTGGGGCTCGCCGCGTGGCTGCGTGAGCGGGGAGTGGAGGCCGTCGACGTGGTCGGCATCGCCACCGACCACTGCGTCCGGGCCACCGCTCTCGACGCGGCGGCCGGCGGCTTCTCCGTACGGGTCCTGCTGGACCTGACCGCCGGCGTCGCCAGGGAGACGACCGAGGCGGCGCTCTCCCGGCTGGCCGAGGCCGGCGTGGAGCTCACCGGGGAGCCCGTCCTCCAGTCCTGATCCACGCCGCGCCGGACGTCAATTCCTTCACCGCGAAGCGTCACGGGTGTATTACCTGGAGTGACGACCCTTCGTGGATTGGCGGCCCGATGTTCGCGTTCTCGCTCGGCCTGTGCTGGCTCGTCCTCACCCCGGCCTGCGTCTGGCTGCTCTTCGGCCGCGGCCACCGCGGTGCGCTTCGCGCCGCGGGCGCGCTGACCCTGGCGGCGCTGCAGGCGGTCACGATCGCCCTGGGGTTCGCCCAGAGGCCCGAGGCGACGCCCGCGCGGACGGTCGCCGTCCGCGACACCGGCGCCGCCACACCGAAGGAGCGCCCGCCGGCCGCACCCGGGCAGGACGAAACGGACGGCCAGAGCGGGAAGGACGGCCAGAGCGGGCGGGAGGCGCCAGGCGGCCCGGCGGGCCCCGTCACCTCGCCGGCGTCACCCCCGCCCCTGGCGAGCGGCGGGTCCGCCTGCGACGAGCGCGTCGCCACCCCCGACGCCGTACGGCTGTCGTTCCACGGACGGGCCCTGCACGGCCTCACCGTCTACTGGCCCGCCACCACGGGGCAGTGCGACACCGCGACAGTGGCGGTGCACCAGGCCGGGCACCGCCTGCGCATCTGGGTGCGGGAGGGCGCGGAGGACGGGCGCCAGGAGGGGACGCACCGCGTTCCGATACGCGTGGAGGGGGGCGTCGCCTCCCTCAGCCTCCGGCTGAGCCCGGCCACCCGGCACCATCGCCGCTACGTCGCCATCGACGGCCACACCGGCGACCGAATTCCGCTCAGGTCGCACATGTCCTAATGAATGGCGATTCACGTTTCTCGGCTTCCCGGTGCCGGTAGAAAAAACACACGCGCCGCTCCCGCTTCCGGTGGCCATTCATACACCGGTGTGGACAACCCTTATCCCGCCCAGGAAGCGCGGCGAATTTCCTGAATCCTCGCCCTCCCATGACGGTTCGAACCTGATAGCAATGTCCTCCGCGCACCCCGCCTTCGCAGCGCACCCCGGCAGCGCTGCCCTAAAGTTGGAGGACGCCCTATGGCCATGCCCACCCTCAAACAACGCGTCAAGCGCTTGGAGAATGACTTCATGGAACTCAGCGTCCATTGCCGCAAGCAGGCGGCAGAGCACGCGTACGACGCGATGCAGATGACTTGGGACAAGATCGATGCGATGAGCGACCGCCTGCTCCGGGTGGAGCGGGTCGCCGCGGAGACGAGAGCTGACGTCGGCATCCTCAAGCGGCAGATGGGCGTCGTGACCATCCGGCTCGACCGCATCGACGGCGAGATCAGCCGCCTGGACAGCAACGTCTCGGCCCTCAACGTCCGAGTCGATGGACTCACCCACCAAGTCGGAGACCTCACCAAACGAGTCGACGGCCTCAACGACCGAGTCGACGGCCTCACCAAACGGGTCGACGGCCTCAACGACCGAGTCGACGGCCTCACCAAACGGGTCGACGGGCTCAGCGACCGAGTCGACGGACTGACCGAACGCGTCGACGGACTGACCGAACGCGTCGACGGCCTCAACGACCGAGTCGACGGCCTCACCAAACGAGTCGACGGCCTCAACGACCGGGTCGACCACCTCACCCGGCGCGTCGACAGCCTCCACGACCGGGTCGACGGGCTCAGTGACCGGATGGACCGGATGGCGGAGTCCAACGCGACGATGTTCGAGGCCGTTCTCCAACGGCTGGACGACCTGTCCGCCCAGGTCCGCATGAACCAGCACGCCTCGCGAAGCGGGACTCCGCGCCAGGGAGAGTGACGGCGTCCCTCGGTTCGCCGCCCTGTCAGGGGCGGCGGACCGAGGGCCGAGGTGGGTTCACCTGCGCTGGGTGGCCCATTTGCGGATCATCGCGATCCGCTCACGGACCTGCTCGGCGGTGGCCTGGGCGATGGCGGGCCCGCCGCAGGCCCGGCGCAGCTCCGCGTGGATGACGCCGTGCGGCTGGCCGGTGCGGTGGTTCCACGCCCCGACGAGGCCGTTGAGCTCCTTGCGGAGCTCCGCGAGCTGCTCGTGCGGCGCGAGGGCCGGCGCCTGCTCCTCGCCCTTGCGGGTCTTGCGCATCGCCGCCTGCTGGTCGGCCTGACGCTTACGCAGCAGCGACGCCACCTGGTCGGGCTCCAGCAGGCCGGGCAGGCCGATGAAGTCCTCCTCCTCCGGCGAGCCGGGGGCGGCGGCGGTGCCGAACTCGCCGCCGTCGAACAGCACCCGGTCGAAGGTCGCGGACGCCTCAAGGGTCTGGAAGGGCAGCTCGTCGCCGAGCGCGTCGGGCTGCTTCTTCTCCTGCTGCGCCTGCTCCAGCAGCATGTCGTCGAGGCCGTCCTCGTCGCGGCGGCGGCCCAGCACGTGGTCGCGCTCGGTCTCCATCTCCCCCGCCAGGCCCATCAGGACGGGCACCGACGGCAGGAACACCGAGGCCGTCTCGCCGCGCTTGCGGGCGCGCACGAACCGCCCGACGGCCTGGGCGAAGAACAGCGGGGTGGAGGTGCTCGTGGCGTACACGCCGACGCACAGCCGGGGGATGTCGACACCCTCGGAGACCATCCGGACCGCGACCAGCCAGCGCCGCTCGGAGGTGGCGAAGTCCTTGATCTTCTTGGACGCGCCGGGGTCGTCGGAGAGGACGACCTCCGCGCCCTCGCCGGTCACGGTCCGGATGTGCCGGGCGTACGCCCGGGCGGACTCGTGGTCGGAGGCGATGACCAGGCCGCCGGCGTCCGGGACGCCGCGCCGGACCTCGGTGAGCCTGCGGTCGGCGGCGTGGATGACCTGGCGGATCCAGTCGCCCTTCGGGTCGAGCGCGGCGCGCCAGGCCTGGGAGAGCTGGTCCTTGGTCAGCGGCGTGCCGAGCGTGGCGGCGATCTCGTCTCCGGCCCGCGTGCGCCACTTCATCTCCCCCGAGTAGGCGAGGAAGATGACCGGCCGGACGACGCCGTCGCCCAGGGCCGGGCCGTACCCGTAGGAGTAGTCGGCGACGCTGCGCAGGGCGCCCTCGCCGTCCTCCACGTAGGTGACGAACGGGATCGGGCTCTCGTCCGACCGGAACGGCGTGCCGGTCAGCGCCAGCCGCCTGGTCGCCGGCTCGAACGCCTCGCGGACGCCGTCTCCCCACGACTTGGCGTCACCGGCGTGGTGGATCTCGTCGAAGATCACCAAGGTCTTGCGCGCCTCGGTGCGGGCACGGTGCAGCGCCGGGTGCATCGCGATCTGGGCGTAGGTGACCGCGACACCGGTGTAGTCGCGGGAGGTCGCGCCCTGGCTGTTCTTGAACTCGGGGTCGATGCCGATCCCGACCCGCGCCGCCGCGTCGGCCCACTGCCGCTTGAGGTGCTCGGTCGGCGTGACGATGGTCAGTGCGCGCACGACCCCGCGGCTGAGCAGTTCGCTGGCGATCCGCAGCGCGTACGTCGTCTTGCCGGCGCCGGGGGTGGCGACGGTCAGGAAGTCTCTCGGCTCGCGCCGGACGTAGAGGTCGTAGGCCTCCTGCTGCCAGGCACGCAGCTTGGGGGCGGTCCCCCAGGCGGCTCTGTCGGGGTAGGACGGGGAGAGGTGGGACGCGGCCGAAACGCTCAACGACGCCTCCCCGAACTCATCGGAACACTGGTGTCTCTATCGGTTCGCTCCCTCACAGTGCCATCAGAGTAGCCCGCCGCACCGACAGAACGCGCCGACCACACGCATGGTGGTCCGAAATCGCATGGTGTGGGAATCCCCACAGCTCCGGAACGGACCGCCGTCCGACGCGGCCGGATGCGCACCGGGCGGAGCCACGGACCAGGAGGATCGCGGCCCAGGCGGGACGGCGGGCACGCACGAGGCGGCCGGCCCGCGGAGCCCCCAGGCATCCGCGGACCACCCGCCCCGGCGTCGGTCAGCCCGTCGTCACAGACGCGCCGGCGTGGTGCAGTCCGAGGCGGTCAGCGGCAGGGTCGAGGCGCCGCTCGTGTTCGCGACGCTGCAGTCGGAGACGAAGATGCTGCCGTCGGCCTTCCGCACGGTGACCCTGAGCCGTCCCACGGGAATGCCGCTGGCGGTGAGGCTGCTCAGAACGCCGCCGGTGCCCAGCAGGGTGGTGCTCGGCGCCGGCGCCAGGGTCACGTCGTACAGGAAGCCCGGGGAGAACACCGAGGTGAGGTCGGCCCAGGACGTGCCGTCGTTGACGAACACGTGGCCCCGGCGCGCCGAGCCGGTGAAGGTCTGCGAGCTGAGCGGCACCACGCTCGTGGTGGTGCCCGCCGCCGGCAGCACGTTGAAGGTCGTGATGATGTTCGCCGAGTCGAGACGCGGCAGGGGAATGAAGCTCTTCTCCCCGCCCTGCGGACTCGTCGCCCCATGCGCGACCGGGGTGGTCTTCGTCGAGGTGGCGCTCGCCGCGATCGAGCCCGACAGCCCCACGGTCGCGCAGGTCACCGCCACCGCGGCGGACCAGGTCAGCAGGCGACCGGCGCCACGCGAACCAGAGGCAGAGCTGCTCCTACGAGAAATCAATTTGATTTCCCCCCATGGTGAGAATTGGTCTTTCCGGGTCACCGCGATTTTCGTGCGATGCGACCTCGAAGATACCCGTCCGGAGAAACGCGGGCAGCGAGCCACTTATCGGATACCGGCAAACAGATGTTACGCCTATCTCAAAGCCGTTCCGGCGATTGTCGCGATTCCCCGCATCACACGACGGAACCGCCGATCGGGTACTCGCCCATTCAGATACTCATCCGCCCGGGCATACGGGACAGAGCGCGCGACCGTTATGACAGCCGGTTTTCCGATTGAGCCGCTATATCGGGCAGAACGCCGCCAAGATGCCAATTTCCGGGCACGCGACGTGCCGGTCCCGCCGTACGGAGAAGGCCCGGCGGATCGGTCCACCGCCGTCAGCGGGCGCCCCACATGAGGCCCTCGATCTCGGCCCGGGACCGCGGCTGGTCGGGGTGCGCCAGCCCGAGCAGGACCGTGCTGCCGCCGTCGGACCGGGTCAGCAGGGTCACCCGCATGAAGGCGGGCTCGTTCACGACGTCGCTGTACTCGGCCCGTACGGCCCGCGTGTGGCCCGGCCGCCCGCCGACGGTCACCGCGCGGTCGTCGAGCACCTCGACCTTGTCACCGTGCAGCAGCAGGCGGGCGTAGAGGTCGCTCAGGTCGATGACCTCCGAGCGGAGGCCGGGCGGATCGACCGGGTCGCCCGGCCGGGCCATGACCGTGGCGCTGTCCCCCCGCGCGGCGACGGTGGTGAAGCCGCTCACCGGGGCGACCACCCCCTCACGCCACTCGGGCGGGAGGGTGTAGGCGACCCCGGCGACCTGGTCGTGGATCACGGTGGGCGGCACGCGCTCGGCCCGGTTCAGGACCGTGACCACCACCGCGCCGATGACCGCCGCCGAGCAGGCCAGCGCCAGGCCGCCCACCAGGAGCCGCCACAGCCATCGGGGCATGCGCCGGGGCGGCGTGGCGGGCGCGCCGTACCGGCGGGCGGCGGGCGGAAGCTCGTCCTCCTCCTCGCCGGGCGGCGTGAGCGGCCACACGGAGGGTTCGGCCGTCGCCCGCCCGGAGACCGGCGCGCCGTACGGGGCCGTGCGCTCGCGCCCGTCGCGCGCCGGGCGGTGCCGGCCGGAGGCGCCCTCCGCCCCCGCGTCCCCGCCCGCTCCCGGCACACCGTACGGACGCGTGAGGCCCCTGCCGGTGGTCTCGGGGCCCGCCTCGCCCCGGCCGGGGGGCTGCTCGGCGGGCGGCCAGACCCGGCGGGTCCACTCGTCATCCACAAAGCCTCCCGGGCGACCTGGCCGGGCGTGCGTGGGACGGAACCGGCGAGCGACGGAGCGGCCAGGGCCACCCGCGGAGCCCTGTGACCGTGAACGCTGCTGGGAGTTATTCACACACGCGCCGCCGCGTCAACGCCTCCCGGCCGATTCGTCATCGGGCGGTGCGGCGAGAGCGTCCGACGTCACCTCCGGGTCGGCGCCCCGCGGACCCGGCCGGCGGTACACGTCCCACATCTGCCGGATCCGTACGGCCTGGCCCGGGGTGAACTCGCGCATGCACCGGTCCTGGGAGTAGTCCATGAAGTTGTGCGTCGGGTCGTTCCCCGGCGCGGGACAGCTGTCCTTCCTCGGCGGGCAGCCGGTGGTCGGCCGGGCCTCGGCGGGGGTGTCGTCCACCGAGTCGCCCGGTGCGGCGCAGCCGTTCTCGAAGGTGTGCAGCAGGCCGAGCCAGTGGCCGATCTCGTGGACGGCGGTGAAGCCCCTGGCGAAGTCGCGCAGGGGGCCGCCGGGCACACTCCGCCAGTCGACGACCACTCCGTCGAGGCCGGGGTCGTCCTTGTACCAGTAGGGATAGGTGGAGTATCCGAGCACGAGCCGGCTCATCTGGGCGATGAAGAGGTTGAGCGTCTCGGGGCCGCCGGTGCGGAGCTTCTCCTTCAGCGGCTCCTCGTACCCCAGAGGGTCGCGGAACCAGGCGCGGTTGTCGGTGTGGGTGACGCCCTTGAGCTCGAACCTGACCCCGGTGTCGGCGCCCCCGTACCCGCCGGAGTAGGCGGTGTTGAGCACGGCGATCTGCCTGGCCACGGCGGCGTCGGGCAGGCCGAGCGCGCCGTCCCTGACGATGTGCACCCACACCGGGACGGTGATCCGCTCGACGGCGCCCGGGTCGCGCCGGGAGAGACCCGCGGCGCCGCTCCGCTCCGCCGCGCGGAGCCTGCGGTCGAGATCGGCCGACATGCGGGCGGCCTCGCCCGGTCCGGGGTCGCGCGGCTCCATCGCGTGCGTGAGCCGCCGAGGAAGGGCGGTTTCCGCGCCCGGGCGCCGCGCGACGCCGGTCTGGGCCGCCGCAGGGCAGTCATCCGGCCGGGCGGCCTGCGGGGAGGCGGCGGACGCCGGGGCGGCGCGGACGCCGCCCAGCGCGTACAGGCATGCGAGGACGACGGCGATGGGTCGCCGAACCATTCTTTCCCCCGATACGGCTGGTCAGAAGGCTGACGTTAGCCGTCGGGGGGAAGGTCATCCCGTACCGACACTCACTCGGCGGGCGGCTCGCCCTTGGGCAGCCCTTCGTAGATCTCCTTGCACTCCGGGCAGACCGGATACTTCTTCGGGTCGCGGCTGGGCACCCAGACCTTGCCGCACAGGGCTCGCACCGGCGCACCGGTCACGTAGCTCTCGGTGATCTTGTTCTTGTCGGCGAAGTGCGAGAAGCGCTCGTGGTCGCCGTCGCCGTGCGAGAGCCGGGGTGTTACGTCGCTCTCGGGAAGAATCTTCGTGCCGCTCACGAGGACCAAGTCTATTGCAGCGGGCGCGCTCCCCTCGGTCCGCGGACGCGCGCGGCGGGCCGCCCCGCGCCGGAGACGCGTACGGCCCCCGCGTGGTGGCGGGGGCCGTAAGAGGAGCGGACGGCGTGCCGTCAGCCCAGGTGGACCGGGGCGCCCTCGGTCTTGCGGCCGGCCCGGACGAACAGGGCCAGGGCCGCGGCGAGCAGGGCGACGGCCGTGCTCACGAGGAAGCCGAGGTGCAGGCCGTCCATGAAGGACAGGTGTGAGGCGTCCGCCAGCACCTTCGCGAGGGGGCCGGTCCCCGGCGGGGCGGCGCCGACCGACGCGGCGGCCTCCAGCAGGCCCATCTGCTCGGGCGGCACGGCCGCCGCGGCCGGGCCGAGGTGGCCGGGCAGCACGTCGGCCACCCTGGCGGACACGATCGCGCCGAGGATGGCGGTGCCGAGCGCGCCGCCGACCTGCATGGCGGAGTTCTGCACACCGCCGGCGACGCCGCTCAGCTCCTCCGGCGCGTTGCCGACGATGATCTCGGTGGCGCCGACGAACACCGGCGACAGGCCGAACGCGAGCAGCACGAACGGGATCGCGGTGTCGGCGAAGGCGGCCTCCACGCTGAGCCGCGACATGAGGAACATCGCGACCGCGCTGATCACCATGCCGCCCGCGATGGTGATCTTCGGGCCGAGCTTGCCGATGAGGAGGCCGGCGATGGGCGAGGCGACGATCATGCCGGCGCTCATGGGCAGCATGCGCAGACCGGAGTCGAGCGGCGTGAGCCCGTGCACGCCCTGGAAGAAGAACGTGAGGAAGAACATCGCGCCGAACATCGAGAACGCCATCAGGATCATCAGCACGGTGCCGATCGAGACCGACGCGTTGCGGAACAGGCTGAGCGGCAGCAGCGGCTCGCGGACCCTGGACTGCCAGAACACGAACAGCGCGCCGAACACCACGGTGGCGGCCAGGAAGGCGAGGGTGCGCACGTCGCCCCAGCCCCAGCTGGGCGCCTTGATGATGGCCCACACCAGGTCGAACATCGCGACCGACAGCAGCAGGACGCCGAGCCAGTCGACCCTGGACAGCGCCTGCGCCCTGCTCTCCCGCAGGGCCCACAGCCCGAACGCCAGGGCCGCCGCGCCGACCGGCACGTTGACGAAGAACACCGACTGCCAGCTCACGTTCTCCACCAGGAGGCCGCCGATGATCGGGCCGCCCGCGCTCGACAGGCCGATGATCGCGCCCCACGCGCCCATGGCCATGTTCAGCCTCTCGGCGGGGAACGCCGACCTGAGCAACGCGAGCGCGGCGGGCTGGAGCAGCGCGCCGAAGAGTCCCTGCAGCACCCGCAGCGCGATCAACATGCCCACCGAGGACGACAGGCCGATCGCCAGCGAGGTCAGCGCGAAGCCGGCCACGCCGGCGAGGAAGACCCGCTTGTGCCCGAAGAGGTCGCCGAGCTTGCCCGCCGTGATCAGGAAGACCGCGAGCGCGAGCAGGTAACCGCTGGTCACCCATTGCAGGTCCGACAGCGTCGCCTTGAGTTCGACCTGGATCACCGGGTTGGCGATGGCCACGACCGTGCCGTCCAGCATGACCATGATCACGCCGAGCGAGACGGCGAGCAGCGTGAGCCACGGACGTCCCTGGCCCCGTCCTGGAGGCGCGTCCGCGTCCACCGATACGGCTTGTGTCATCGAGGTTCCCCCTAAGCACCACTGAGCAGACCCCTGGCAATTTAGTGTCAGCCCATGACAGATGACAAATCCTTTTATCCGACATACGGTGACATCTGCAGGTTGCTACCGGCAGTTTTCGAGGAGGTGACGCCGTGGGGCTCCGCGAGCGCAAGAAACAACGCACCCGGGACGCCCTGGTCGACGCGGCTCTCGACCTCTTCCTCACCAGGGGCTACGAGGCGACCACGGTCGAGCAGATCGCCGCCGAGGTGGACGTGTCGTCGAGGACGTTCTTCCGCTACTTCGCCTCGAAGGAGGACGTGGCACTCTCGCTGACCGCCGAGGAGCAGGAGATGTTCCTCGCCGAACTGGTCACCCGCCCGGAGTCGGAGTCGCCGTTCACGGCGCTGAGTCAGTCGATGCGGGCCATGCTGGGCATCCTACGAGAGCTCGACGAGGTGGAGACGGGCAGGATCGTCAAGGCCCGCCGGCTCATCCACTCCACCCCGTCCCTGCTGGCCGGGGGCATGCGGCTGGTGCGGGAGAACGAGCGCAGGCTCGTCGCCGAAGTGGCCCGCAGGATGGGAGTCCCGCCCGACGACCTCCAGCCGCAGTTCGTCGTGTCGCTGTTCGTCGGCATCGGCCTGCTCTGCCTGGACGGGCCGACCGAGGATCTGGGCGACATGGCACGGCGGTACGAGGACCTGCTCACGCTCGCCGAGCGCTCCCTCCGCCCCGGCTGGGACCTGCCCGTACGCCCCGCCGGAGTCGTTCCGCCTCCGCGCTGAGGGCCCCCGGCAGGAGGACGACTCACAGGAGGACGACGCAGCCGCGCTCGCGCAGCGGCCGGACGCAGGCGGGCGCCTCGTCGAACTTGACCCAGCGCAGGTCGAGCTTCTCCAGCAGCGGCAGCTCCGCCAGCCCTGCGGGCAGCTCGGTGAGGCGGGTCGCCCGCAGGTCGAGGTGGGTCAGCCGCGTCAGCCCCACGACGGACCGGGGCAGCCGTTCCAGGGGGTTGCCCCGCAGGTCCAGACGGCGCAGCCCACCCAGCCCCCCGATCGACTCGGGCAGCGCGGTGAGGCGGTTGTTCCTGAGGTGCAGCTCGCGCAGCCCGGTCAGGCGGCCGATCGTCTCCGGCAGCTCGGTGAGCCGGTTGTCGTGCGCGCGCAACTCGTGCAGGGCCGCCATGCCGCCGATCGACGCGGGCAGCTCCGCCAGCCGGTTCTCGGCGAGGTTGAGGTAGCCGAGCCGGTCGAGCCGTCCGAGCGAGGCGGGAACCGTCGTGAGCCCGTTGTCGCTCAGGTAGAGGTAGTCGGTCAGACCGGGCAGGTCCCCGATCTCCGCCGGCACTTCACGGAGCCGGTTGTGCCCCAGGTCGAGCATGCGCAACGCGCCCAGACGGGCGAGGCCGGGAGGCAGATCGGCGATCTCGTTCTCGGCGAGGTTGAGCGACCGCAGCCGGCTCAGCCGCCACAGCGCGGCGGGCACGGAGGTCAGCGCGTTGCGTCCGAGGCCGAGGTGTTCGAGCGCGGTCAGATCCCCCAGCTCGGGTGGGATGGCCGTGATCCGGTTGCCGTAGAGCCACAGGACCCGCAGGCGTTCCAGCCGCGCGATCCATCCGGGCAGCGACGTGAGCGCGTTCCCGTCGAGGTCGATGTGCCGGAGCGTCTCCGCCCCCCGCACGGCGGCCGGCAGCGACGACAGCCCGGCGTCGGCCGCCACCAGGGCGACCGGGACACCGCCGGCGAGCCGCACGGCCTCCTGGGGCGGCCAACCGGGTTCGGGCACGTCCGCGACCCTACCGGCCGCCGCGCGGCCGGTGAACGTTTCATCGGGTCGCGGCGGCCCAGGTGAGGGGGACGGGAAGCGATCGCGCTGGTCCGGCGGCCCATCCCGCCGAACCGGTTCAGTTGCAGCAGGCCCGCCCGGCGGCCACGCCGGTCCGTCTCCTGTACGGTCCCGGGCCGTGCCGCCTATGGTGCCGGAGGCGCTCCCAACGGCGTCGCTCCCCCACCCGAGGTACAGAATGAAGACACGTCTCATCGCCGTGGGCGCGGCACTACTCGCCCTCCTGCTGTCGGTGGCCGCGATGAACCAGACCGCACAGGCCGCGACCGGCCTCCACGTCAGCGGCACGAAAATCGTCGAAGCCAACGGGAACAACTTCGTGATGCGCGGCACCAGCCACGCGCACACCTGGTACGCGAGCCAGACGAGCTCGTTCGCGAACATCAAGTCGCTGGGCGCCAACACCGTGCGCGTCGTGCTGAGCGGCGGCCGCTGGACGGCCAACTCGGCGAGCGACGTCGCCAACGTCATCTCGCTGTGCAAGCAGAACCGGTTAATCTGCGTGCTGGAGAACCACGACACCACCGGGTACGCCGAGCAGAGCGGGGCGTACACGCTCGACCAGGCCGTCGACTACTGGGTCGGCCTGAAGAGCGTGCTGACCGGCCAGGAGAACTACGTCGTCATCAACATCGGCAACGAGCCGTACGGCAACAACAACCCGTCCGCCTGGACCACCGCGACCAAGAACGCGATCGTCCGGATGCGCGCCGCCGGGTTCCAGCACATGCTCATGGTGGACGCGCCGAACTGGGGCCAGGACTGGCAGTTCGTCATGCGCGACAACGCCGCCTCGGTCTTCGCGAGCGACACCCAGAAGAACACCGTCTTCTCGATCCACATGTACGGCGTCTTCGACACGGCGGCCGAGATCACCGGCTATCTGCAGGCGTTCCAGACCGCGAACCTCCCGCTGGTCATCGGCGAGTTCGGCAACATGCACTCCGACGGCGACCCGGACGAGGACACGATCATGTCCCAGGCCCAGTCGCGGGGCGTCGGCTACCTCGGCTGGTCCTGGAGCGGCAACGGCGGCGGCGTCGAGTACCTGGACCAGGTCACGAACTTCAACGTCGCCCAGCTCACCTCCTGGGGCCAGCGGCTGTTCAACGGCGCGAACGGCATCAAGTCGACCGCCAAGGAGGCCACGGTCTACAGCGGGCCGCCGGTGAGCCCGTCGGCCAGCCCGTCCGGCTCGCCCAGCACGTCCCCCAGCACCTCCCCGAGCCCGCCCCGCAGCCCCTCCGCGTCGCCCAGCGCGTCCCCGAGCGCGTCGCCGAGCACGTCGCCCAGCGGCAACGGCCGGGGCTGCTCGGCGACGTACCAGGTCACGAACCAGTGGGGCGGCGGCTTCCAGGCCGAGGTGACCGTCAAGGCCGGCGCCGGCGCGATCTCCGGCTGGACCGTCACCTGGACGTACGCCAACGGCCAGACGGTCACCCAGGCGTGGAACGCCGCGGTGACGTCGAGCGGCTCGTCGGTCACGGCGAAGAACGTGAGCTACAACGGCGGCCTCGGCGCCGGAGCGTCCACCTCGTTCGGCTTCCTCGGCTCCTGGAACGGCGCCAACCCGGTGCCCGCGGTGACCTGCACCGCGAGCTGAGACACGGCGACTCCTGAAAGATCATCAAAGGCCGGGCGCGCTCACCGCGCCCGGCCTGCGCCGTACAGGCCGATCGGGTCCCCGAGAAGGCCGGTGGTCAGTTGAGCAGCGGGTCGTCCGGGAACGTGGCGACCAGGGCGAGATCGCCCTTCTGCCGGCGCAGCACGGTGCGCCACAGCGCGGAGGGGTCGGGGTCGAAGGTGTCCCCCTGCTCCGAGTCGACGACGTACCAGGCGCCCTCCTGCAGTTCGTTCTCCAGCTGCCCCGCCGTCCACCCCGCGTAGCCCGCGAAGATCCGCATCTGCGAGATCTCCCCGGCGAGGATCTCCGGGGGCGCGTCGAGATCCACGGTGCCGAGACGCGACACCGCGGCCCTGCCCTGCAGCCGGCGCCAGCCCAGCGGCTCCTCCCCGCTCAGCACGACGGCGAGCGCGAGCGCGCTGTCCGTCTGCACCGGGCCTCCCTCGAACAGCACCGGAGGACCGGTGACCAGGGGGTCCCACGAGGGCAGGACCTGGGTCACCGCGATCTCACTGGGCCGGTTGAGCACCACGCCCAGGGTGCCGCCGTCCTCGTCGTGCTCCAGCACGAGCACGACGCTACGCCGGAAGTTGGGGTCGTCGAGCAGTGGCGTCGCTACTAGCAACCCGCCGACGTAGATCGCCTCCGCCATACATCCCATCATGAGGGAGGAATGCGAATTCGTGTACGTCGCCCCCGGTTTGCCGCGGCATGTGACCCAACGCGACCGGAGCGTCGCCGTGGGTGCCGGACGCCGGTCAGGCCTCGGTGAAGCCGCGCGGCCGGCCTCCGGCCGACTCCCGTACGGCGGCCGCCACCGCGTTGGCCACGTCGGGGTGGAAGACGCTGGGGATGATGTAGTTGGGCCCGAGTTCCTCGGCGCTCACCACCGCGGCCAGCGCGCGGGCCGCCGCGAGCAGCATCTCCGGGGTCACGCCGTCCGCCTGCGCGTCGAGCAGCCCCCGGAACACGCCCGGGAACGCCAGCACGTTGTTGATCTGGTTGGGGTAGTCGGACCGGCCGGTCGCCACGACCGCCGCGTGCTCCCGGGCGTCGTCCGGGGAGACCTCGGGCTCGGGGTTGGCCAGCGCGAACACCACCGCGTCCCGCGCCATCGCCGCGACGTCGTCCCCGGTGAGGATTCCGGGGGCGGAGACGCCGATGAAGACGTCGGCGCCCTTGACCGCGCCGCGCAGGTCGCCGCCGTAGCCGTCGGCGTTGGTGTGCTCGGCGATCCACCGGAGCGACTCGTCGAGGTCGTCGCGCCCGAGGTGGACCGCGCCCCGGTAGTCGCAGACGACGACGTTGCGCGCCCCGGCGGCCAGCAGCAGGCGGAGCACCGCGGTGCCGGCCGCGCCCGCCCCGGCCATCGCGATCCGCACCTCGGAGATCTCCTTGCGGACCACCTTCAGCGCGTTCGTGAGGGCGGCGAGCACGCAGATGGCGGTGCCGTGCTGGTCGTCGTGGAAGACCGGGATGTCGAGCAGTTCGCGCAGCCGGCGCTCGACCTCGAAGCAGCGCGGCGCGGAGATGTCCTCCAGGTTGATGCCGCCGAACCCCGGCGCGATGGCCCGCACGGCCGCGACGATCTCGTCCACGTCCTGGGTGTCGAGGCAGATGGGCCAGGCGTCGATGCCGGCGAACCGCTTGAACAGGGCGGCCTTGCCCTCCATCACCGGCAGCGCGGCGGCGGGGCCGATGTTGCCGAGCCCGAGGACGGCGGAGCCGTCGGTGACGACCGCGACCGAGTTGCGCTTGATGGTGAGGCGGCGGGCGTCCTCCGGATTGCGCGCGATCGCCAGGCTGACCCGCGCCACCCCCGGGGTGTAGGCCATCGACAGCTCGTCGCGGTTGCGCAGGGGGACCTTGGACTGCATCTCGATCTTGCCGCCGAGGTGCATGAGGAAGGTGCGGTCGGAGACCTTGTGGATGACCACGTCCTCGACCGCGCCGAGGCTGTCCACGATCGCCTGGACGTGGTCGGCGTCCTTGGCCGCGCACGTCACGTCGATGCGGAGCTTCTCGTGCCCGGCGTTGGTCACGTCGAGGGCGGTCACCACGCCGCCCGCGTTCTCCACCGCGTGGGTCAGCAGGCTGACGGCCTTGCCTCCCGCGGGCACCTCGAGGCGCACAGTGATCGAGTAGGAAACGCTGGGCACTGTGGCCACGTCTATCCGCTCCTTTGCGGGGGTGGTGCCTGGCCGCGCCCGCCCGGCTGCTCCCGTACGCGCGGCCTCCGCGTGGCGGTCACGCTCTCGCACCCCGGCGTGGGCGGCACATGAGTGTTATCCATCGTGCCATCTCCGGCCGGGTGTTTCAGCCCACGCTCCGGACGCCGCGCGGCGCCGTAACCACGACCGAGTGCGGCGGGAACGGGACGGCGCCGGAACGCCGTCCCGCCGGCCGCTCTCAGAACAGGGCGTTGGCGAGGGCCCTGCGCGACCGTACGACCGAGGGGTCGTCGGCCGGCAGCGCGTCGAACAGCCCGAGCAGGTGCACCCGGACCCGGTCCCTGTCAGCGCCGCGGGTGCGCCGCACGAGCCCGATGAGCCGGTCGAAGGCCTCGTCCACCCGCCCGCTCACCATTTCGAGGTCGGCGGCCTGGAGCTGGAGGTCGACGTCGTCGGAGGCGTCCGCGGCCCGCCCGAGCACCTCGGCCTCGTCGAGGTCCATCGTGCGGCGCAGCAGGCCGACCCCGGCGAGCCCGATCTTCGCGCCCTCGTCCCCCGGCGACCTGGCCAGCAGGCGCTGGTAGGCGGCGGCCGCCGCGTCCAGGTCGCCCTTCTCGACGGCCTGCTCCGCCCGCAGGAGCTCGGGGTCGACCGGCGGCTCGTCCGACTCGTCCGCGGGCGCGGCCGCCTCGACGCCGAGCTGCTCGAACACCTGCGAGAGTGCCTGCCGGAGCTGCGCCTCCGGCAGCGGACCCTCGAACAGGGGCATGAGCTGTCCCTGGAAGGCCAGGTAGACGGTGGGCACCGCGCGCATCCGCAACGCCTGGGCGAGCTGCGGCTCGGCCTCCACGTCGACGCGGGCCAGCAGCCACGCGCCGGCCGCCTCCGCGGCCAGCTTGTCCATCACCCCGCTGAACTGCTGGACCTGCTCGGCTCGGCGCATCGTCGCCTCGACGATCACGGGCACGCTCAGCGAGCGCTCCACCACGTCGGCGTTGAAGGTGGCCGAGGTCACCTCGATGACGGCCGCCGAGGCGGCTCCTGACGGACCTGCGGCCTCACGCCGCGCCTGGGCCTCCAGGGCCTGCTTGCGCGCGCCGAGGTCCACGGCGCCGTAGAGCGATCCAGGTCGAGAGAACTCCGCTGCCATACCCCCAATCCTGCCGTACTCTCCCGCGTGATCCGTGCCATCCTCGCTGTCTTCCTCCGCGATCCGGGCGGGCCGGCGCCCGTCATAGGGTGAACGGCGCGGATCGCCGCGTCGAAGGGAGCAGGACATGGCAGTGGAACGCATCGGCCCGCCGAGCGTCGCCGGTGAGCGCGAGATGCTGCGCGCGTTCCTCGACTTCCACCGGGCCACGCTCGCGCTGAAGTGCGAGGGCCTGTCGGACGAGGAGCTGCGCCGCACGTCGATGCCGCCTTCGACGCTCTCGCTGCTCGGCCTGGTCAGGCACATGGCGGAGGTCGAGCGCACGTGGTTCCGGCGTGTGATCGGCAAGGAGGACGTGCCGCTCGTCTGGTCGCCGGAAGGCGACTACCAGGCGGCGTACGACGCGAGCGGGTCCACCGGCGCGGAGGCGTTCGCCGCCTGGCAGGCGGAGGTCGAGCACTCCCGCAGGATCGAGCGGGCGGCCGAGTCGCTCGACGTCACCGCCTACCAGCCCCGGTGGGGCGAGGAGGTGTCGCTGCGGCTGGTGATGCTGCACATGATGCACGAGTACGCCCGGCACAACGGCCACGCCGACCTCCTGCGCGAGGGCGTCGACGGGACCGTGGGCGTATGAGCGTGGGCGTATGAGCGTGTCCGGAAGCGGCTAGAAGGCGGCGGGCTCGGAGTAGGTGCCCCACTCCTCGCGCAGGACGTCGCAGATCTCGCCCAGGGTGGCCTCGGCCCTGACCGCCGCCAGCATCGGCGGGATCATGTTCTCGGCCGTCCCCGACGCGCTCCGCAGGGCGGCCAGCGCCGCGTCCACCGCCTGCCGGTCCCGTGCCCCGCGCCGCTCGGCGAGCACCCGGCGCTGCTCGGCCTCGACCTCGTGGCCGATCCGCAGGATCTCCAGCGGCTCCTCCACCGTCGAGGTGTGGCAGTTCACGCCGACGATCCGCTTGTCGCCCTTCTCCAGCTTGCGCTGGTAGTCGAAGGCCGACTCGGCGATCTCCGACATGAACCAGCCGTCCTCGATGCCCCGCAGGATGCCGGCGGTCATCGTGCCGTCGCCGCCCATGTCCCGGATCCTGGCGAAGATCTCCTCCGCCTCCGCCTCCAGCCGGTCGGTCAGCGCCTCCACGTACCAGGAGCCGCCGAGCGGGTCGACCACGTTGACGACCTCGGTCTCCTCCATGATCACCTGCTGGGTGCGCAGCGCGATCTCGGCGGCCTTCTCCGACGGCAGCGCGAGCACCTCGTCGAGCGCGTTGGTGTGCAGCGAGTTGGTGCCGCCGAGCACGGCAGCCAGCGCCTCGACGGCCGTACGCACGATGTTGTTGTCCGGCTGCTGCGCGGTCAGCGACACCCCGGCCGTCTGGGTGTGGAAGCGCAGCCACTGCGCCTTCTCCGTACGGGCGCCGTACACGTCGCGCATCCAGCGGGCCCAGATCCGGCGTGCCGCGCGGAACTTCGCGATCTCCTCGAAGAAGTCGATGTGCGCGTCGAAGAAGAACGACAGCCCCGGGGCGAAGACGTCCACGTCGAGTCCGCGTGACAGGCCGAGCTCGACGTACCCGAACCCGTCGGCGAGCGTGAAGGCCAGCTCCTGCGCGGCCGTGGACCCCGCCTCGCGGATGTGGTAGCCCGACACCGACAGCGGCTTGTACGCGGGGATCTCGGCGGCGCAGAACTCCATGAGGTCGCCGATCAGGCGCAGGTGCGGCTCCGGGGCGAACAGCCACTCCTTCTGCGCGATGTACTCCTTGAAGATGTCGGTCTGGAGGGTGCCGTTCAGCCGCCCGGCCGGCACGCCCTGCCGCTCGGCCGCGACCACGTACATGCAGAAGATCGGTACGGCCGGCCCGCTGATGGTCATCGAGGTGGTCACATCACCGAGCGGGATGCCGTCGAACAGCAGGTCCATGTCGAGGGCCGAGTCGACCGCGACGCCGCAGTGGCCCACCTCGCCGAGCGAGCGCGGGTCGTCGGAGTCGCGGCCCATCAGCGTCGGCATGTCGAACGCCACCGACAGGCCGCCGCCCCCGGCGCCGAGGATCATCTTGTAGCGCTCGTTGGTCTGCCGGGCGTTGCCGAACCCCGCGAACTGCCGGATCGTCCAGGGACGGCCGCGGTAGCCGGTGGCGTACAGGCCCCGGGTGAAGGGGAACTCCCCCGGCCACCCGATGCGCCCGAACCGGGGGTCCGCACCGGGCGGGCCGTAGACGGGGTCCACCTCGAGCCCCGACAGGGTCCGGAACTCGCGGTCCCGCTTGAAGGCGGCGTCGTACCGCGCCTGCCAGCGGGCCCGCCCCGCCTCGATCGGCTCATCCGGCTGCATGCGTCCTCCCCGGTCGTCGCTCCTCTCCGAATACTAGGACGTCCTAGTAATTTCGGCCACCACCGTCTGACTCCCCGGTTCCACCAAGGTCACGTCACACGTTGGTCGCGAAATCCAACAGGCCTTTGACAGCGCGCGGAAATCTTCAAATATGGTCACCGCCCTTGAAGGTCCACACGGAGGTGGATGTGAACCGCTTGACAGTCGTCGCCGCGACCGCGGCGATGGTGGCGGCAACCCTTGCCGTACCCGCGCAGGCCGCACCGGCGGCCGCGGGATCGGCGACCCAGACCGAGTACGTGGTTTTGTACAAGGAAGGCACGTCCGCGGCGGACGCCCAAAAGGCGATCGAGGCCGCCGGCGGCAGCGTGGTGAAGGTGAACGCCGAGGTCGGCGTGGCCACGGTCAGCAGCACGAACGCCGGCTTCGCCAAGGCCCTCGCCGGGGCCGCGGCCATCGAGGGCGTCGCGCCCAACCGGGTGATCGGCAGCGCGCCCGACGACGCCAAGGCGTCCGCCGCCGCGCGGAAGGGCCCCTCACGGGCGGCCAGGAACCGGGGCGTCGAGAGGGAGGGCCGGGGCGGCAAGGGTCCCAAGTGGGGGCGCAACGTCAAGGACGAGCCGCTCGCCGACCTGCAGTGGGACATGAAGCAGATCCACGCGGACGAGGCGCACAGGTACGAGCAGGGTGACAAGCGCGTCCTCGTCGGCATCCTCGACACCGGCGTCGACGGCTCGCACCCCGACATCGCGCCCAACTTCGACCGCAGGCTGAGCCGGAACTTCACCGTCGACGTGCCCGCGGACGCCAACGGCACCGAGATCGACGGGCCGTGCGAGGACGACCCCGACGGGTCCTGCACCGACCCGAACGACGTGGACGAGGACGGCCACGGCACCCACGTCGCCTCGTCGATCGCCTCCCCCATCAACAAGCTGGGCATCTCGGGCGTCGCGCCCAAGGTGACGATCGTGAACCTGCGGGCCGGCCAGGACTCGGGCTACTTCTTCCTCCAGCCGACCATCGACGCCCTCACGTACGCGGGCGACGTCGGCGTCGACGTGGTGAACATGAGCTACTACATCGACCCGTGGCTGTTCAACTGCGCCGACAACCCGGCCGACACCCCCGAGGAGCAGGCGCAGCAGCGGCTCTACATCGCCGCCACCCAGCGGGCGATCGATTACGCCCACGCGCACGGGGTGACGCTGGTCGGCGCGGCCGGCAACGAGGCGATCGACTACACCAAGACCAACGTCGACGCGACCAGCCCCGACTACGCCACCTTCCCCGGCCAGGCGGCCAGGACCCGGACCATCCCCGCGTCCTGCGTCTCGCTGCCGGCCGAGGCCGAGCACGTCATCTCGGTGTCCTCCACCGGCATCAGCAAGCGGAAGGCCTACTACTCCAGCTACGGCAACGGCTACATCGACGTGGCCTCGCCCGGCGGCGACGTCTACGACACTCCCGGCAACACGCGGGACGTCAGCAAGGCCACCCTGTCCGCCTACCCGAAGGCGCTGGCCGTGGCCAACGGCGAGATCGACGCGAACGGCGACCCCACCGTCGACTACGTGGTGAAGGACTGCAAGGGCTCGACCTGCGCCTACTACCAGTACCTCCAGGGCACCTCGATGGCCTCGCCGCGCGCGGCCGGTGTCGCGGCGCTGATCGTCAGCCGGTACGGCCAGCACGACCGCTTCCGTGGCGGCCTGACCCTGAACCCGGACAAGGTCGAGGCGATCCTCAAGGGGACGGCGACCAAGACGGCCTGCCCGAACCCGCCCGCCTACACCTACACCCGCAACCTGCCGAGCGGCAGCACGGTGACCGCCACGCACGTCTGCGAGGGCACCGCCGCCGGCAACGGCTTCTACGGCAAGGGCATCGTCGACGCCCTCCACGCCGTCGGCCACTGACCATCGCCGGCCGGTGGCGCGCCCGTGACACGCGGGCGCGCCACCGGCCCGCCCTTCCGGGCCCCGGCCGCCGACGGCCGGGGCCCGTCCACGTCAGGGGGCCTTGTCAGAGGGCCTCGTCAGGAGCCGGGCCAGGAGACGGGGTCAGGGGCTGAAGTCGCCCGCCGCGACCCGGAGCGTCCGGAGCAGGCCGAACATCTCGCCCAGTTCGGCGTCGTCGTACATGCCCAGGCAGAAACCGGCGTTCATCAGGTCGTCCGTGGCCCGCCGTACGATGTCCCGGCCCTCGTCGGTGATCTCGGCGAGCACCCCGCGGCCGTCGCGCGGGTTGCGCATGCGCCGCACCAGCCCGGCGCGCTCCAGCCGGTCGACCGTGTTGGTGACGCTCGTGGGATGCACCATCAGCCGCTCGCCGATCTTCGACAACGGCAGCGCCCCCGTCCGGCTGAACGTCAGCAGCACGAGCGCCTCGTACCTGGCGAAGGTCAGATCGTACGGCTTGAGCAGCGTGTCCAGTTGCGCCAGCAGGATCTGATGGGCTCTCATGATCGAAGTCACGGCGGCCATGGCGGACGACGGCCCGAACGTCGCGCGCCAGGTCTCGGCGGCCCGCTCGATCGGGTCGAACGGGAGCTTGAGCGGCCGGGGACCGGCCACGGGCGGTGGCTCTGAGCTGGGCGGAACGGACACAGCGATATACGGTAGCGCGGCGCCGGCCATGATCGGCCGGGGCACCCAGCGTAACCGGACTGATTCCTTGACCCCAGAACTCCTCCCGGCAGGGTCACGCTCCGTTATGGTTGCCACGTCGAAAGGTGAGGCGGCGGCAAACCCGGCGGCACGGGGAGCCCCGTCTGCTACCGGGTGTCACAGGATCTCTCCGCAGGGGAAGCGGCCGGTCATCAGCCGGCCGCCGCGGGCAACGGGATCCGGGACACCGGCCCGGAGCAGGCGAGGCGGGGCCGGCCGGCGGACCAGCGCCACGGGGAACGGCGCGGGGTCGCACACCGCTCACACAGACACGGGGGAGATTCTCAATGGGCAGCACTGCTGTCCCGGCGCCGCATGCGCGCCGGACTTCGACGGCGTGGCCGGGGGCCGCGCCCGGCTGTGGGTGAGCACAGGGGCGGTTCACGCGGAGAGCTGAAACACGGCGTGCTGGTCGCGGGGACCGTGCTGCTCGTGCTCGGGCTCGTCGCCGCGTGGAGCGTCCTGATTCCCGGTTTCATGGACTGGGACGAGATAGTGGCGGCCGTCATCGGCTCGCTGCGGCTGACGGGGCCCGTCGGCGCCGCGTTCGCGGCGTGGGTGGCGCTGCGCAGGCGCCGCGCCGAGCACGGCCGCGTCCTGACGCCCTGGCGGGCCGCCAGGGCGCCGTTGTCGATCATCGCGGTCGTGACCGGATCCTTCGGGGCGACCGTCCTGCTGCTCGGCCTGCGCGCCGCGCTGACCGGGCAGGGCGGCGCGCTGCTGCCCGGCGGCCTCGCCATGTCCGTCGCGGGCCTGGGGCTGTACGTGATGGTCGGCTGGATACTGGGCTGGCTCCTGCCGGTCACCGTCGTCCCGCTGCTCGCGGCAGCGGGCACGTACGGCGTGTTCACCCTGCTGGCGACGGGGCCCAACTGGGCCGGCCGGCTCATCCCCGCCGCCCGGCAGCCGTACGAGCTGCTCACGGTCGGCGAGACCGCCTACGCGGACCAGGCGCTCTGGCTGGTGGGGCTCAGCGCCGCGCTGTTCCTCGGGTGGGTCGCCCTGGTGACCGGAAGGACGCTGGCGCTGGCCGCCGCGGTGATCGCCGTCCTGGCGGCGGGGGCGGGCGCGGCCCGGCTGGTGAGCGAGCCGCGGACCACGCTCGCGAGCGAGCGCTACGCCTGCCAGGAATGGCCCATCACGGTGTGCGTGCGTCCGGCGCTGCGCGCCGGGCTGACCGACCTCGCTGGCATGTTCACCATGCTCGCGGCGCGGCTGGCCGGGACCCCGGCCGCCTTCAAGCGGGTCGAGCAGCGCGCGCCCGGCGAGGACGGGCCGGTGGCGCCGGGTGTCGTGGTCGTCCACCTCGGTGATCTCGGTGCCGGGTACGTCCAGCGGGCCGCAGGCGAGTTCCTCGACGGGCTGGCCCGTCCCTGCTCCGGGGTGGTCGCGGAGGGCTACCGGGCCATCGTCGTCGCCTGGCTGCGCAACGATCCGCTGCCCCCGGGGAACCTGCCCGAGCAGCACGCCGCCGCCCTGTGGTTCTCGGAGCTGACCGATGCCCAGCGGCACGACTGGCTGCGGCTGTTCTACTCCGACTTCGTCTCCTGCGGCCTGCAGGCCAGGCACTTCGGGGGCGGCACCCGGCCCGTGAACCCCGCCGTGACTCCCTATCCCGTCGATCCCACCCCGGCCGGGCACGCCGGCGCGACGCCGTCCGCCGGTACGGGGCCCGGGGGCGCGAGTCCCGGCACGGGTCCGGGCGGTGCTGGTCCGGGCGGTGCCGGTCCGGGCAGTGCTGGTTCGGGCGGGGCTGGTTCGGGCGGGGCCGGTTCGGCGGGCCTGGACGGCGCCGCCGACGCGGGGGGTTCCGGCGGGCGGACCCGGCCCGGTGCGGCCGGCGGCCCCGGCGAGGGCCTTCCGCCCGGCTCCTGGAACTCCGAGAGCGCGCGACCGGGGACCTCGGGGGGCCCGGCCTCCGGGCGGCACGGCCGGGCACACGACGCGGGCCCGGCGGACGAGAGGAGTTCTGGAGGGCGGCGGCCCGGCGATCCGCCGGACCATGCCCCTGGGCACGTCGAGCGTCGCGGCGCCGTGGAACGCGTCCCCGGCCCCGGCCGCGACGCCCCGCGCACGGACGACGGCCCCCGGCGCGACGGCACCGGCAGTCGCGACACCGGCACCCGTGACACCGGCAGTCGCGACGCCGGGGACTCGCAGGAGGCCCCCCAGGTGACGGACGTGCCCGCCGCCCTCCTGGCGCCCGCCTGATCCAGGGGCGGGCAGGCGTCCTGGTTGGGGCGGGCCGAAGACGGGGTTTGGGAGAGCCGAAGACCGGCGAAAAGGAGAATCGATCTTGCCCGGCGTGAGATCGCCGAAATACCGGGAAGATTCCACCCGTGGACCGACAGACACGTCCCTCCTTCGCACCGGCCGACGCCGGCCCCACGGCCGACGCCGCCACCGACACCACGACGGGCGCCGGGAGACCCGCCCGCCGCCCGGGGCGCGGCTGGCGGGTGCTCGCCGGTCTGCTCCTCGTGATCGTCCTGCTCGTGGTCGGCGCCCGCCTGACCTGGTCCTGGATCGACCCGCTGGGCGATCAGACCATCGACAGGAGCGGGCCCGCGCTGCTGCGGTCGGTGCGGAACCTGAGCCGCTTCGAGGCCGCGACCGGCGAGTTCCAGGTGATCGTCGATCTGGAGAAGGACGCGAAGTTCCTGCCCGACGCGATCAAGGGCAGCCGGACGCTGTTCGTCGGAGCCGGCAGCGTCGACGCGTACGTGGACTTCTCGGGCCTGCCGAAGGACGCGCTCACGGTCTCCCCCGACCGCACGGCGGTGACCGTACGGCTGCCGCACGCCGAGCTGGAGAAGCCGAACCTCGACAACAAGCGGTCGTACGTGTTCGCGCAGGAGCGGGGCATCTTCGACCGCATCTCCGACGTGCTCTCGTCCTCGCCGCAGAACCAGCAGGAGCTCTACGTCCTGGCCGAACGCAAGATCGGCGACGCCGCCGCCGCCAGCGACCTGCGTTCCAGGGCCGACCAGAACACCAAGGCCATGATGGAGGGCATGCTGAAGTCGCTCGGCTTCACCAGCGTCACCATCAAGTACACCGGCGAGCCCTGACCCACGCGGCCCGGCTCCGGCAGGGGGGCGAGGGAGGCGGCGGGCCGGGCGGCACGTCACGGACGCGAGGCACGGCCTGCCGGGTTTCGCGACGGCACGATGCGCGGAGCGCCTGCCTCAGTGCAGCGCGGCGATGAGGTCGTCGGCTGCGGTGTAGGGGTCGGTCCCGGCGTCGAGCAACCGCGCGGCCAGCGCGTCCAGGCGGCCGCCGTGCAGCCCCGCGAAGCGGGAGCGGAGCCTGGCGAGCGCGATGGCCTCGATCTCGTCGCGGGCGCGGGCCAGCCGCCGCCTGCGCCCCTCGTCCGACTCCTCCAGGTATGCCTGATGCTTGTCGAGCACCGCCATGAGATCGTCGGCGCCCTCCTCCCTGGAGGCGACCGTCGTGACGATCGGGGGTCGCCACGGCGGCTCGGCGAGCCCCGTCATGTTCCGCAGCTCGCGCACCGTCGCCTGGACGCCGTCCCGGTCGGCCTTGTTCACCACCAGGACGTCGGCGACCTCCAGGATGCCCGCCTTCGCGGCCTGCACGCCGTCGCCCATGCCGGGGGCGAGGATGACGACGGTGGTGTCCGCCAGCCGGGCGATGTCCACCTCGGCCTGACCGACGCCGACCGTCTCGACCAGGATCACCTCGCAGCCGGCGGCCTCCAGCACCCGCAGCGCCTGCGGCGTGGCCCACGCGAGGCCGCCCAGGTGGCCCCGGCTGGACATGCTGCGGATGAAGACCTCCGGATCGGTCGCGTGCTCCTGCATCCGCACGCGGTCGCCGAGCAGCGCGCCGCCGGTGAACGGGCTGGACGGGTCGACCGCCAGCACCCCCACCCTGCTGCCCCGCCTGCGGAACGCCCGGATGAGCATGCCCGTCGAGGTCGACTTGCCGACGCCGGGCGCGCCGGTCAGGCCGATCACCCGGGCGGTGTACGGCCTGACCGCGCCGGTGGCGAGGTCGGCCATGACCTCGCGCAGGACGTGGTTCGTCCCCCCGGCCTCCGCCCCGCCTCCACCACCCGGACCGGCGGCGTTCCCGGTCGCGTTCTCCGCGATGTTCTCCGCGATGTTCTCCGCGGCGTTCTCGACGAGTGAGATCAGCCGGGCGACCGCCCTCGGCCGTCCCAGCCGCACCTGGGCGGCGAGCTCCCGGACGTCCACGTTCGCTCCGTTCCCCGGTCAGGCGCCGGGCGCGGGCACCCGGATGATCAGCGCGTCGCCCTGCCCGCCGCCGCCGCACAGGCCGGCCGCGCCGAGGCCACCGCCGCGCCTGCGCAGCTCGTGGGCCAGGGTGAGCACTATGCGGGCGCCGGACGCGCCGATCGGGTGGCCGAGCGCGATGCCGCCGCCGTTGACGTTGATCTTGTCGAGCGGTACGCCGAGCTCCTTGGCCGACTGCAGCACGACCTGCGCGAACGCCTCGTTGATCTCCAGCAGGTCGAGGTCGTCCACGCCGATCCCCTGCTTGGCCAGCGCCTGGCTGATCGCGTTGGCGGGCTGCGACTGGAGCGAGTTGTCCGGCCCGGCCACGTTGCCGTGCGCGCCGATCTCGGCCAGCCATTCGAGGCCCAGCTCCTCGGCCCTGGCCCGCGACATCACGACCACGGCGACGGCCCCGTCAGAGATCTGCGAGGCGGATCCCGCCGTGATCGTGCCGTCCTCGGTGAACGCCGGCCGCAGTTTCGCCAGGGACTCCGCCGTGGTGTCCGCGCGGATGCCCTCGTCGGCCGAGAACAGGACCGGCCCTCCCTGTGTTTCCCCCCCACGGCCACGCCCCGCCGCCCCCCTTCGCTGCGGCAGCGGCACCGGGACGATCTCGTCGTCGAACAGGCCCTTCTCGGTGGCCTCGGCGGCGCGCTGGTGCGAACGCGCGGAGAAGGCGTCCTGCTCCTCGCGGGTCAGGCCGAGCCTCGCGTTGTGACGCTCGGTGGACTCCCCCATCGCGATCTGGTCGAAGGCGTCGGTCAGGCCGTCGTACGCCGTCGAGTCCAGGATCTCGCCGCCGCCGTACTTCACGCCCTTGCGCAGCCCGGGCAGCAGGTGCGGGGCGTTCGTCATCGACTCCATGCCGCCCGCGACGACGACGTCGAACTCGCCCGCGCGGATGAGCTGGTCGGCCAGCGCGATCGCGTCCAGGCCCGACAGGCAGACCTTGTTGATGGTGAGGGAGGGCACGGTCATGGGGATTCCGGCCTTCACCGCGGCCTGGCGGGAGGGGATCTGCCCGGCGCCCGCCTGGAGCACCTGACCCATGATCACGTACTGGACCTGGTCCGGTGAGACACCCGCCCGCTCCAGCGCCGCCCTGATCGCGATTCCGCCCAGTTCGACGGCGGACAGGCCGGACAGTGAGCCGAGAAGGCGTCCGATGGGCGTGCGTGCTCCGGCGACGATGACGGAACCAGACATTTCGAGACCCTCCACTGCGAGATCGGGGGCAACGGTGTCACCATACCCAGGAGTAGTAGGGTCGCCCGGATTCGGGCGCGGCGAAGGGACCTGCGATGCTCCTGCGGATCGACCACGTGGGCGTGGCCTGCACCAACCTCGAAGAGAAGATCGAGTTCTACGAGTCGGTCTTCGGACTGACCGTGGTCAGCCGGGAGGTGAACGAGGAGCAGGGCGTCCGGGAGGCGATGCTGCACGTCGCCGACGGCGACCAGGGCGCGTCGTACGTCCAGCTTCTCGAACCGCTGCACCCCGACACAGCCGTGGGCAAGTTCCTCGCCAAGCGGGGCGAGGGCGTGCATCATATCGGTTACGGCGTGGCGGACGTCACCAAAGCCCTGGAGGAGATCGGGGCGAAGGGCGTGCGCCTGATCGACCAGCGGCCCAGGCACGGCTCGATGGGAGCCTCGATCGCGTTTCTGCATCCCAAGGACGTGGGCGGGGTTCTCACCGAGCTTGTTGAGTCGTCCAGGCGTTAAGTAAACGCAAGAAACGTTCATACGTAACAAGTCGCGCAGAAAGTCGGAGGGGGCCGCCAACGCGGCAGTACCGGAGTACGCTGGCGTTCATCACCGGACGTGGATGCCAATGCCGGCTCCTCGCCTCGGAACCGACCCCCCCCCGTCCGGCCCCTGTAGCCGTCTCGACAACCAGGATCGAGCCTCATGCAGTCCGACATCGACGCCCAGCTCAACAACTTCTTCGAGGATGCCCCTTCCCGCGAATTCGACGTGGTGCTCCGGGGTTATGACCGGCACCAGGTCCACGACCACCTGAAGACGCTCGACACCGAACTGCGGCAGGCCAAGGAGCAGGTCAGCGGGCTCCAGCGGGAGCTCTCAGACTCCCAGCGCCAGCTACAGGAGCAGGAGCGGCCCACGTACTCGGGTCTCGGCGCCCGCATCGAGCAGCTGCTGCGGCTGGCGGAGGAGCAGGCCACCGAGCTGGTGCAGGCGGCCAGGTCGGAGGCGAACGAGATTCGCGCCGCCGCGAAGGTGGACGCCGCCGACCTGCGGGCCGCGGCGGAGAACGAGGCGGCGGAGAAGCGGGCGCTGGCCGCTCGCGAGGCCGAGGAGATGCGCAGCACCGCTGAGCGCGATGCCGAGGAGATCCGTTCCACCGCACGGCGCGAGTCCGACGAGCTGACCGCGACGACCGAGCGCGAGGTGGCCAAGATCCGGGCCACCGCCGACCACGAGGTCGCGGAGAAGCGGGCCGACGCCGAGCGGGAGATCGCCAAGCTGCGCACCACGACCGAGCGCGAGGTGGCCCAGCTGCGGGCCTCCACCAAGCGCGAGCGCGACGAGGTGCTCACCACGGCCAAGCGCCAGGCGGACGAGATGCGGGCGCAGGCGCAGCGGATCCTCGAGGAGTCGGAGGCCAAGCGGGCCCAGGACGAGGCGGAGTTCGAGATCCAGCTCGCCGCCCGCCGCGAGGACG
Organism: Microbispora sp. H10670; assembly: GCF_014161385.1. Classification (NCBI taxonomy): domain Bacteria; kingdom Bacillati; phylum Actinomycetota; class Actinomycetes; order Streptosporangiales; family Streptosporangiaceae; genus Microbispora; species Microbispora sp. H10670. The sequence continues at coordinate 98,339 of NZ_JABBWW010000019.1, forward strand.
CCGAGCGCCAGGAGGCCGAGCGGCACGCCACCGCCCAGGCCAACACGCAGAAGCTGGTCGCCGAGGCCGAGCAGCGCGCCGCCACCGCCGAGCAGCGCGCCGCCAAGGCCACGCAGCAGGCCGAGCAGACCCGCCGCGAGGCCGACACCCACGCCAAGCAGCTGCTGGCCAACGCGCGCAAGAACGCCGACCAGCTCGTGGCCGAGGCCAAGACCAGCGCCGACACGATAGTGACCGACGCGAAGAACGAGGCCGAGCGCACCCGTACGGCGATGCAGCGCCAGGTGGACGAGCTGACCCGCCAGCGCGACAGCATCACCAGCCACCTCGCGCAGCTCCGTCAGCTGCTCGGCGGCGCTCCGCTGCCGGGCATGGACGCGGCGGAGCCGGCGCCGGTCGCCGCCGCTCCGGCGAAGCCGGCCCTCTCGGCCGCTCCGCCCATCGCGGACAAGCCGGCCGTTTCCGCCGCTCCGGCGGAGCCGATCAGCTCTGCGAAGAGCGACGACGATTCGGAGTGGTGGCAGGAGTAGATCACCGGCACATTCGGGGGAGTCGACGACGGCCGCGCGGCGGCCAGGTGACAGTGACGGCTAAGCGAACGGGGCCCGGCGGACACCGCCGGGCCCCGTTCCGCGTGACCGGGCTCCACGTAACCGGACACCGGGTAACCGGACACCGCGTGACCCGGCTCCACACGACCGGGCTCCACGTGACGGGACTCCATGTGACCGGACTCCGGGTCCCGGGTGAGCAGACCTACGCCTGATCAGACGGCGATCAGGGCGCGAGGGATTTCACGAACTCCGCGACCACGCGGTTGAACGCCTCGGGCTGCTCGATGGCCGACAGGTGACCCGCCTTCTCGATGACGGAGAGCCGCGCGTCCGGGACGGCCTCCGCCATCGCCCGCGCGTCCGCGATCGGCGAGATCTCGTCCTCGTCGCCCACCACGACCAGCGCGGGCACCGTCAGGGACCGGAGCGTGCCGAACGCGTCGGGCCGGGCGGCCATCGCCCGCTGGGCCCAGGCGACCGCCGCGGGAGGCGCCGCCTGCATGAGGCCGCGGACCCTCCCCAGGACCATCCCCCTGCGCTCCCTGGTGGTCGCGCCGACCAGCGTGGGCAGCCCGTCGAGCAGGACGCCCGTGTCGCCCGCGAGGACGGCAGCGGCGATCCGCTCCCGGTTGGCCCGCACCGGCTCCGGGTCGGCCTGCGCCTTGGTGTCGGCGAGGATCACCCCGAGCACACGGCCGGGGTGGCGGCGGCACAGCGCCATGGTCACGTAGCCGCCCATCGACTGGCCGCCGACCACCGCGCGGTCGACGCCCTCCTGGTCGAGCAGCCGCACCACGTCGTCGGCCATCGCGTCGACCGAGGGCTCGTCGTCGCCGAGGAGCGTGCCGCCGAAGCCGCGCAGGTCGGGAGTGATCACCCGGCAGAGGGGCGCCAGGCCCTCCCGCTGGGCGAGCCACATCGCCGACGACAGCGGAAACGCGTGGAGCAGGACGACAGGCAGGCCGCTTCCTGCGGATCGCGAGTAGAGCTGCATCAGCTCACGGTAACGCGCGGCACACCTCCGGCCGCCCTTCGTCACCGATTCGCGACCTGGCGCGCGCGTGCGCCGCGTACGGACGGCGGGCGCACGCGCGGGCGGCGGGTCACACGGTGGTGGGCAGGGGCGCGGCGGCGGGGTTCAGGCGCTTGACGATCTCGTCGAGCACGACGCGCACGTACGGCTCGCCGACCCACAGGTGCTTGGCTCCCTCGACGCCGACGACCTCGGCCTGCGGTGCCGCGGCGAACCGCAGCGCGGCCTCCTCGGGGCGCAGGTAGTCGTCGAACTCCGGGACCAGGGCGACCAGCGGGCGGCCGAACTCGCCCCAGGCGGCGACGTCCTCGTCCCCGGCCCGCTTCAGCGGCGGCGACAGCAGGATCGCCCCCCGCACGAGCGGGTCGCGGCCCCAGCGCAACGCGAGCTCGGTGCCGAAGGACCAGCCGAGCAGCCACGGGTTCGGCAGGTCGTGGAAGTCGGCGTACTCCAGAGCGGCGGCCACGTCCCACCGCTCCCCCTCTCCCCCGTCGAACGCCCCCTGCGAGGTGCCCCGGTCGGAGGTCGTGCCGCGCGTGTTGAAACGCACCACGGCGATGCCGGCGAGCGCGGGCAGCCGGTACGACGCCTTGCGCAGCACGTGGCTGTCCATCATGCCGCCGTGGGTGGGCAGGGGGTGCAGGCAGACCAGCGTGGCCACCGGCGGGCCGGTCTCGGGCATCGCCAGCTCGCCGACGAGGGTCAGCCCGTCCGCCGTGTGCAGCTCGATGTCCTCGCGCCGGGCAGGCAGCACCGTGGAGGCCCTGATGTCCATTCCCACCTCGTATACGTCGTGTCAGTAGCGGCTGCGGCCCGGGCCGCGGTTGACCCGGTTGCGCCAGCACGCGGTGTGCCAGTGCCGCCTCTCGTCCTCGCCCCCGGACCACGCCGGCCAGCTCACCACGTGCGGCAGCCCCGGCCTGATCTCCTGCTCGCAGCCGGGACACCGGTAGGCCTTGCCCTGGGTGACGCCGGAGACGTTGCGGACGACCCATTCCCCGTCCGGCGCGCTCTCCACGCGGTCCACGCCCGGAACCGAAACGCCGACCGGTCGTGCCGCGCGGCCGTCCGGGCGTTCGAACGGGCCGCGGCGGCGGGCACGACGGGGGCTCACGGCGGGCGTCCTTCCGGGGCGTTCATGTCAGGCGGAACGGGAGATCTCACTCCATTCTTCCAGCACCGGTTCACGCGCGTACGCCGGGATGCTCGTCGCATCGGTCACGCCGGGACGACCGGGTGACGGCGCGGACACGTCGCGCCCCGGCGGACGGTTCCGCAGAACGGCTCCGGCCCTCCGGAAGCCCGATAGGGTTGGCGCTCATGCGGCTGGTCATCGCGCGGTGCAGCGTCGATTACGTGGGGCGGTTGACGGCTCACCTTCCCATGGCGCCCCGGCTCATCCTGATGAAGGCGGACGGCAGCGTGTCCATCCACGCCGACGACCGGGCGTTCAAGCCTCTGAACTGGATGAACCCGCCCTGCAAGGTCCGCGAGGAGACGATCGACGGTGTGCTCACCTGGTCGGTGGTGCACGGCAAGACCGGCGAGAAGCTGGTGCTGACCATCGAGGAGGTCCTGCACGACTCCAGCCACGAACTGGGCATCGATCCAGGGCTGCGCAAGGACGGCGTCGAGGCGCACCTGCAGGAACTGCTGGCCGAGCACATCACCACGCTCGGGGACGGCTGGACGCTGGTGCGCCGGGAGTACATGACCGCCATCGGGCCGGTGGACATCCTCTGCCGCGACCACCTCGGCGGCGCGGTGGCCGTGGAGATCAAGCGGCGCGGCGACATCGACGGCGTGGAGCAGCTCACCCGCTATCTCGAACTGCTCAATCGCGACCCACGTCTGGCGCCGGTGAAAGGGATCTTCGCCGCCCAGGAGATCAAACCGCAGGCACGCGTGCTCGCCACCGACCGCGGCATCGACTGCGTCACGCTCGACTACGACGCCCTGCGCGGCATCGAGCCGGAGAACCCCACTCTTTTCTAGATACTTTCCGGAGACTTCGCGAAGAACGGCGAAGCCGACGTCACGTTCCTCCAGCTTCGCACCCCGTCTCGCCACGGGCCTGACCGGCCCAGGTGAGACGGGTGATCGACGTGCGGCGGGCCCGGTCCCGGCGCGTCCCCGGGACGGCACGCGGCCGGTCACGGCTGCCGCTCGCCGCGGGGATGACGACCGCCTCGCCCCCGAACGGTCCGAAATCGCAGATGCAATTGCATCTGTACCGGTTCACACCTATTGCTAATAGTCGTGAGGATTGATGCTTATGTCAAGCCATTCGGCCGGTTTAGCATGTTCCCAAATCAGCTAATTCCCAGCACTTCCACTAAAAGGATCTTGCGTTCATAATGGGGAGTTCTGGGGGACTAGGAGAGCGCGAGGTGAAGAGTGGCGGGAAGGGACTATCGGGGGATGTCGGCTGCCGAAAGGCTGGCAGACAGGCGGGAACGGCTCATATCAGCCGCTTACTCCTTGTTCGCGCACCCCGGCTTCCACTCCACCACCATCGAGCGGCTCTGCGCGACCGCGCGTATCTCGAACCGCGCCTTCTACGAATGCTTCTCCAGTCGCGAGGACCTGATGCGGGCGGTTTATGACCGGTGCATCGAGGAGACTCTGACCTCGGTGGGCGAGGCCATCGAGAAGGCCCCGCCCACGCTCGACGACCGCATCGTCGCGGGCATCGCCGAGTACGTCCGCTTCGTCACCGCGGACGTGCGGCGCGCCCGGGTGATGCACCTGGAGGTACGGCGAGCCGGCAACGTGCTGAGCGGCGCCAGGCAGCAGGCCGTGGCCGCCTTCACCAAAATCATCGAAAGCTCGGCGCGGGGCGCGGGCCGTACGCCTCCCCTGGACCTTCACCTGCTGGCGCTCGGGCTCATCGGCGCCATCACCGAGTTGCTCATCGAGTGGGTGCTGACCGACCCGGCTCCGCCCACGGACGAGCTCGTCGAGACCTGCGTGTTCATCTTCCGCCGCACCTTCGCCGCGGACGGATCACAGGCGGCCTCCGCTTACTGAGGCGGCGGACGGCGGCTACGCTGAGCGGCATGACCCGAGCCGACAACGACAAGCCCGTCGTGCTGTCCAAGATCTACACCCGTACGGGCGACGACGGCACGACCTCCCTCGGCGACATGAGCCGCACCCGCAAGACCGATGCCCGCCTGGCGGCGTACGCCGACGTCGAGGAGGCCAACGCGGCGATCGGGGTCGCCCTGGCCACCGGCGGCCTGCCGCAGGACGTGGTGGCGGTGCTGGGCAGGGTGCAGAACGAGTTGTTCGACGTGGGCGCGGACCTGTGCAACCCCGTCGCGGAGGATCCCACGCGGCAGGAGTACGCCCCGCTGCGGGTGGAGGAGTCCTACATCGTCTGGCTCGAAGAACAGTGCGACCGCTTCAACGCGACCCTCAAGCCGCTGCGTAGTTTCATCCTGCCCGGCGGGGCCCCCGCCACGGCCTTCCTCCACCTCGCCCGCACGGTCGTACGCCGGGCCGAGCGGATGGCCTGGGCGGCGCTGGAGGCGCACGACGACGTCAATCCCCTGACGGCCAAATACCTGAACCGCCTGTCGGACCTGATGTTCATCCTGTGTCGCGTGGCCTCCGCCGGCGACGACGTCCTCTGGAAGCCCGGCGCCACCCGCTAGCGCGCTCGCCGAGGGGCGCGCCGCCGGAGGCGCGGCACTTCTAAGCCGCGTCGAGGTGGGCGCTGGGCGGGGCGGACTCCAGCCAGGCGAGGAAGCCGGTCAGGGCGTCCTCGCTCATCGCCAGGCACAGCGGGCCGGCCATGACGGGCCGGGTGGCGCTCGCCGCCGAGCGGTCCGTCGAGCAGACGACGGTCCAGTAGCCGGCGGGCCCCTCACCCGAGCCGAGCATCCTCCGGCTGGAAACCGTGAGGCCGCGCCTCGCGATCGCGTGGCGCGGCCTCAGGCCGAGTCCCAGGAACGGGATCCAGTGGAGTTCTCCCCCTACGTAGCGGGCGACCCCGCTCTTCCAGCCTCCCCGGCCGTCACGTACCCGGCAGACGATCGTGCCCCGGGCCCGGGCCAGGGCGAAGCCCCGGAGGACGAGGAGTGCGAGCACGGCGACAACGCCCGTGAGAACCTCAAGCGCCGCCACTGCCGCCTCCTCTGCCGTGTCAGACCTCTTCGCCGGCGGCCCGCAGCCGGGCGGCCGCCCGCCTGGCCTGGTGCCGCGCGTCCGCGTCCTCCTGGTCGGCCTCGATCGAGGCCTGCGCACGCTGCAGCGCGTCCTTGGCCCGTGCGACGTCGACCTCGGAGCCGAGCTCGGCCGTCTCCGCCAGAATCGACACGTCGTTGTTGGCGACGGAGATGAACCCGCCGTGCACCGCCGCGACGAGGTCGGCGTCGCCGTCGCGCTTGACGCGCAGCACCCCGCCCTCGACGAGGACGCCGAGCACGGGAGCGTGTTCCGGCATAATACCGATCTCGCCGTCCACGGTCTTGGCAATGACCATGTCGGCCTCGCCCGTCCAGAGCTCACGTTCCGGCGAGACGACGCCCACGCGAAGCTTTGCCACTTCTCAGCTCCCTTTCGACGGACGCCTGCACGGCCCGGCGGACGCCGGGCCGTGCAGGCGCCGAAGGTGTCCTAGCGCTCGAGGTCCTTCGCCTTGGCGATGGCCTGCTCGATGCCACCGACCATGAAGAAGGCCTGCTCGGGCAGGTGGTCGTACTCGCCGGCGCACAGCCCCTTGAAGGAGGCGATGGTCTCGTCCAGCGGGACGAACTCGCCCGGCTGGCCGGTGAACGCCTCGGCGGCGTACATCGGGTGGGACAGGAACCGCTCGATGCGGCGCGCCCGCTGAACGGTGACCCTGTCCTCTTCGGAGAGCTCGTCGATGCCCAGGATGGCGATGATGTCCTGCAGTTCCTTGTACTTCTGCAGGATCCGCTTGGTCTCCTGGGCGACCGCGTAGTGCTCGTCACCGATGATCTGCGGGTCGAGGATCCGCGAGGAGGAGTCGAGCGGGTCCACCGCGGGGTAGATGCCCTTCTCCGAGATCGGCCGGGACAGCACGGTCTGCGCGTCGAGGTGCGCGAACGCGTTGTGCGGGGCCGGGTCGGTGATGTCGTCCGCGGGCACGTAGATCGCCTGCATGGAGGTGATCGAGTGACCGCGGGTGGAGGTGATGCGCTCCTGGAGCACGCCCATCTCGTCGGCGAGGGTCGGCTGGTAACCCACGGCGGACGGCATGCGGCCGAGCAGCGTGGAGACCTCCGAACCCGCCTGGGTGAAGCGGAAGATGTTGTCGATGAACAGCAGCACGTCCTGCTTCTGCACGTCGCGGAAGTACTCCGCCATGGTCAGAGCGGACAGCGCCACCCGCAGACGGGTGCCCGGGGGCTCGTCCATCTGACCGAAGACGAGCGCGGTGTCCTTGAGGACGTCCGCCTCCTCCATCTCCAGCCAGAGGTCGTTGCCCTCACGGGTGCGCTCGCCGACGCCCGCGAACACCGAGGTGCCCGAGAACTTCAGCGCGACGCGGCGGATCATCTCCTGGATCAGAACGGTCTTGCCGACGCCCGCGCCACCGAACAGACCGATCTTGCCGCCCTTCACGTACGGCGTGAGCAGGTCGATGACCTTGATGCCGGTGGGCAGCATCTCCGTGCGGGCCTCGAGCTGGTCGAACGCCGGGGCCGGACGGTGGATGGGCCACCTCTCGCTGACCTGGATCGAGGCCTTGTCCGCGTCGAGCGGCTCGCCGAGGGCGTTCCACACGTGGCCCTTGACAGAGTCGCCGACCGGCACCGAGATCGCGACGCCCGTGTCGGTGACGGCCGCGCCGCGGACCAGACCGTCGGTGGGCTGCATGGAGATGGCCCGGACGATGTTGTCGCCGAGGTGCTGGGCGACCTCCAGCGTCAGGGTCTTGGTCTCGCCGGCGAGGTCGACGTCGACGGTGAGCGCGTTGTAGATGTCCGGCATGGCCTCGACGGGGAACTCCACGTCGACGACCGGACCGGTGACGCGGGCGACACGGCCCACGGTGGTCTCAACAGTCTGTGCGGTCATTTCACTCTTTCCCCGCTGCGGCGTCAGCCAGCGCGTTCGCGCCACCGACGATCTCGCTGATTTCCTGGGTGATCTCGGCCTGGCGCGCCTGGTTCATCTGCTGGGTGAACACGCGGATGAGTTCGTTGGCGTTGTCGGTGGCCGACTTCATCGCGCGGCGCCGGGCGGCGTGCTCGGACGCGGCCGACTGGAGCAGCGCGTTGTAGATACGCGACTCGATGTACCGCGGCAGCAGCGTGTCGAGCACATCACCGGCCGTCGGCTCGAACTCGTAGTACGGCGGGATGCCCTCGGGGGGCGTCTCCGACTCCTCGACCTCGAGCGGCAGGATCCGCTTGACGATCACGTTCTGCGTCAGCATCGAGACGAACCCGGTGTAGACGACGTGGATCTCGTCGATCCCGTCCTCCACCTTGAACGACTGGATGAGCGCGTCGGCGATCTCCTTGGCGTTGGCGTACGACGGGTTGTCGGAGAAGCCGTCCCACTCGCCGAACATCTCCCGGCCGCGGAAGCGGTGCCAGGTGAGGCCCTTGCGGCCCACGACGTACGGCTTCACGGCCAGGCCGCGCCCGGTCAGGTGGCCCTTCAGCGCCTCGGCCTCACGGAGGATGTTGGCGTTGTAGCCGCCCGCGAAGCCGCGGTCGCTGGTGACGATCAGGACGCCCGCGCTGGCGGGCTGCTCCTTGGCCACCGTGAGCGGGTGGTCGACACCCGAGGTGTGCGTCAGGACCGCCGACACCGCGTGGGTGATCTCCCGCTCGTACGGCACGGCCGCCTGCATCCGCTGCTGCGCCTTGACGATGCGCGACGAGGCGATCAGCTCCTGCGCGCGGGTGATCTTCGCGGTGGACTTGACCGACCTGATCCGCCGCCGCAGCTGTCGAAGCTGGGCACCCATGGGCTACGCCTCGGCCTTGCGGACGTGCCTGACGACCTTCTCCTGGCCGACCTGGCTGGCGTCCAGCGCCTCCACCGGCTCGTCCCTGACGAGCAGCTCACCGCTGGAGGTGGTGAAGCCCTTCTTGAACTCCGTGATGGCGTCCTTGAGAGCGGTCACCGTGTCGTCCGCCAGCTCCCGGGTCTCCCGGATGCTGTCGAAGACGCCCTTCTGGGTGGAGCCGAGGTAGTCGAGGAACTCGGCCTCGAAGCGGCGGATGTCCTCGATCGGCACGTCGTCGAGCTCGCCGGTGGTGCCGGCCCAGACCGAGACGACCTGCTTCTCGACCGGGAACGGGCTGTACTGCGGCTGCTTGAGCAGCTCGACCAGGCGGGCACCACGCTCCAGCTGGGCGCGGGAGGCGGCGTCGAGGTCGGACGCGAAGGCCGCGAAGGCCTCCAGGTCGCGGTACTGGGACAGCGACAGACGGAGCGTGCCGGCCACCTTGCGCATGGCCTTGACCTGGGCGGAACCGCCGACTCGGGAGACCGAGACACCGACGTTGATCGCCGGGCGGACACCGGCGTTGAACAGGTCGGTCTCCAGGAAGCACTGGCCGTCGGTGATGGAGATGACGTTGGTCGGGATGAACGCCGACACGTCGTTGCCCTTGGTCTCGATGATCGGCAGGCCGGTCATCGAACCGCCGCCCATGTCGGCCGAGAGCTTGGCGCAGCGCTCCAGCAGACGCGAGTGGAGGTAGAAGACGTCGCCGGGGAACGCCTCACGGCCCGGCGGACGGCGGAGCAGCAGCGACACGGCGCGGTAGGCGTCGGCCTGCTTGGTCAGGTCGTCGAAGACGATCAGCACGTGCTTGCCCTGGTACATCCAGTGCTGGCCGATGGCCGAACCGGTGTACGGGGCGATGTACTTGTAGCCCGCCGGGTCGGACGCGGGAGCGGCGACGATGGTGGTGTACTCCATCGCGCCCGCCTCCTCCAGACGACCGCGGACCTGGGCGATCGTGGAGCCCTTCTGGCCGACGGCGACGTAGATGCAGCGAACCTGGCGGCTCGGGTCGCCGGAGAGCCAGTTCTCCTTCTGGTTGAGGATGGTGTCGACCGCGATCGCGGTCTTGCCGGTGCCGCGGTCGCCGATGATCAGCTGACGCTGGCCGCGGCCGATCGGCGTCATGGCGTCGATCGCCTTGAGGCCGGTCTGCAGCGGCTCCTTCACCGGCTGACGCTGGACGACCGAGGGGGCCTGCAGTTCCAGGGCGCGGCGCGCCTCGGCCTGGATCGCGCCCTTGCCGTCGAGCGGGTTGCCCAGAGGGTCGACCACCCGGCCGAGGAAGTCGTCGCCGACCGGCACCGACAGGACCTCGCCGGTGCGGCGGACCTGCTGGCCCTCCTCGATGCCGCTGAAGTCGCCCAGGACGACCGCGCCGATCTCGCGCACGTCGAGGTTCAGCGCCAGGCCGCGGGTGCCGTTCTCGAACTCCAGCAGCTCGTTCGCCATCGCCGAGGGCAGACCGGAGACATGGGCGATGCCGTCGCCGGCGTCGACGACGGTCCCGATCTCCTCGCGCGCTGCGCCTTCCGGCTCGTACGCCTGGACGAAGCGCTCAAGGGCGTCCCGGATCTCGTCCGGCCGGATCGTAAGCTCCGCCATCTCTTTCTTGTCTCCCTATTCGCCTCAGCCGGCCAACCGGCGGCGGACTTCTTCGATACGTCCGGCGATCGTGGTGTCGATGTAGTCGTCCCCGACCCTCACGGAGAACCCACCGAGCACCTTCGGGTCCACCTCGACGTTCAGGTGGACGTCTCGCCCATAGGTGGCTCGCAGCCAGGCCGCGAGCCGCTGCTTCTGCTGCTGCGTGAGCGGCACCGCGCTGCGGACCACGCCGACGAGGCGCTCGCGCGCCCGCGCGACGATCCAGCCGAACTCCTCCAGTGCCGTCTCCAGGCTACGTCCTCGCGGGTGCACAACCGCCTGCGTGACGAGCCGTACGGTGGAGGGCGCGGCCTTTCCGCCGAGCAGCGTGGCGAGCAGGCCGCTCTTGCGCTCGGCCGGGATGGCCGGGTCGCTGAGCGCGCGGCGCAGCTGCGGGTTCGCGGCGAGGATGCGGCCGAAGCGGAACAGCTCGTCCTCGACGTCGTCGAGGCGGCGCTCGGACTCGGCCTCGGCGGCGGCGGACATCACGCCGACGCGCTCCAGGGCGTCCGGCAGGTCGCCGGCCCTGGACCACCTGGCGCCGACCGCGGCGACCGCGATCTCCAGCGTGGCGTCGCCGACCTTGCCCTGCAGCAGGGAGCGCAGCACGCTCTCCTTCTGCCCCGCCGGGCGCGAAGCGTCCGAAAGCCCCCGCCGCAGCCCGTGCTCACGGTCGAACAGGTCGGCGACGGCGAACAGCTCCTCGGCGAGGGCGCCGAGGTCGGCGGCCGCGGCGGCGGTGTTGAACCGCTCCTCGACCTCCGCAAGGGCGGTCCTGCTGAGGCCGCGCATCAGCGGACCGCCTCCGGACGCGCCTCGAGCTCCTCGAGGAACCGGTCGACGACGCGGCGCTGGCGGGCCTCGTCCTCCAGCGACTCGCCGACGATCCGGCTCGCCAGCTCGGTGGACAGGCGCCCGATCTCACCGCGCAGCTGGGTCAGCGCCTGCTGGCGGTCGGCCTCGATCTGCGCGTGGGCGGTCTCGATGATGCGCCGCGCCTCGGCCTGGGCCTCGTCGCGGAGCTCGGCCTTGATCTGGGCACCCTGCTCCCGGGCCTCCTCGCGAAGGCGGGCCGCCTCCTGGCGGGCCTCCGCGAGCTGGGCCCGGTACTGCTCCAGAGTCCGCTGGGCTTCGGCCTGGGCGTCCTCGGCCTTCTTGATGCCGCCCTCGATCACCTCGGTCCGCTCGGCCAGCGTCTTCTGGATACGCGGGGTGAGGATCTTTCCGACGACGACGAAGACGACGAGGAAGGCGAAGCTGCCGACGACCAGCTCGTAAACGTGCGGGATGAGCGGGTTGTTCATCTCCGCCGCGAGGGTGTTAGCTGCCGAAATCATGGGTGCAGCCTTCCGTCAGAGTGGGTACGTCAGCTCGTGGGGTAGATGAAGGGCGCGACGAGGCCGATGAGGGCCAGCGCCTCGGTCAGAACGAAGCCGAGCAGCATGTTCTGGCGGATCAGGCCGTACGCCTCGGGCTGGCGGGCGATCGCCTGCACGCCCTGACCGAAGATGATGCCCACGCCGATGCCGGGGCCGATGGCGGCGAGGCCGTAACCGATCGCGCCGAGGTTGCCGGTGACTTCAGCGAGAACGCTCATTGGTGTTCTTCCTTTACTGGTCGGCCGGTGAGTGCCTCACTCACCGGTCTGGTCTACGTCAGGGGCGGGTCTCAGGTGTCCGTCAGTGGTCCGCGTGCAGGGAGCCGCCGATGTACATGGCGGCGAGCAGCGTGAACAGGAACGCCTGCAGGAACTGGATGAACAACTCGAAGCCGGTCATCGCGATCGTCATGACGACACCCACGACGCCGAGGCCCGAGCCCAGCGGAGTGAGCTTCTCGAACAGGAACCAGAATCCGACGGCGCTGAAGAAGGCCAGGATCAGGTGACCGGCGAACATGTTCGCGAAGAGCCGGACGGCGTGCGTGAACGGCGCGATGATCAGGTTCGACAGGAACTCGATCGGCGCCAGCAGGAAGTAGATCGCCTTCGGCAGTCCGGGCGGGAACATCATGTTCTTGAAGTAGCCGCCGAAGCCCTGGTGCTTGATGCCCAGATAGATCTTGAGGATGTAGATCGTGGCCGCGAAGACGATCGGGAACGCGATGTGCGAGGCGATCGGGATCTGGATCAGCGGGATGACGCCGAAGAAGTTCCACAGCAGGATCAGGAAGAACAAGCTGATCAGCAGCGGCATCCAGCGCTCGGCGTCCTTGCCCAGGAACGGGCGGGCGACCTGGTCGCGGACGAACTGGTAGCCCATCTCACCGATGTTCTGCATGCCCCGGGGCACCAGCTTCGGATTGGCGAAGGCGCTCCATGCGAGAGCGGTCACCAGGAGGGCGCCGACGACGGCGAAGAGCACGGGCTTGGTCAGCCAGTAGGGCGCGCCTTCGAAGAGGGGCGGGAAGTCGAAGATCGACGGCCCCGGCGCCGTGAACGCGTCCTCGGCGACGAGAACGAGGGGGGTCACCTTGTCACCTCGCCTACCCGCTCGGGGCGCAATGCCCGAAGCATGTGCTTGTTCGTCCGTTCGCTACGCTCGCGCACGGGCGTTCCCTTCAACGATTGGATCAACGGAAGAGCGTGGGAAGCGGGCCGGCTGTCAGCGGCCGTACTTCAGATAGATGAGGTAGGCAGCCAGCCCGACCCCGAGAACGACGCCTATGGGGATGAACGCGTGCACGCCGGTCCACCAGCTCAGCAACCAGCCGATGCCGCCCCACAACAGGATCCCGGAGATCAGATAGCTCGGGACCGACCAGGCGGCGTCGGCGAAGTCGCGGCCGTCGGTCTCGGGCCTGCGCTCCTGTTCGCTCATCGCGGGCACGACGATAGCAGGAGCCATGCGGACTAGTCATATCGGGCTGCCCCGTACGCATGGTCATCCGCGTCCCCGCCCGGGGACCTCGGCGTCCGGCTCGACGTAGAGCATCTTGAGCTTCATGAATCCGCGCATCTCACCGATGGTCCACGCGAGCGTGCAGGCGATGACGCTCAGCGCGAGCACCCGGGAGTCGAACGCGGTCGTCCCGTCGAGGGCCCGCAGGATCGCCATGATCACGAGGACCTTGACGGCGTAGCCCACCACGGCCGCCGCCATCATCGCCATGGGCGAGACCCGGCCGGCCCAGGAGACGACGGCCAGGCCGACGGTGAAGAAGACGGCGACGATGACGAGACCGATGCCGGCGCCCAGAGCACCCTTCGCACCGGTCGCGATCGCCGCGACGAGGACGGCGACGAGACCGACGATCAAGGTCGGCACGGCGGCGCCCTTGAGCACGCGCACGTCGTTGGCCTGCATCGGAACTCCAGGATCGGTTGTCAAACGAGCGATTGCTACCTGCCGGGGCGTCGTGTGCCTCGCCCCTTGCTAGTGAAAGCTATCACAAGCCTCGGAGTGCCACCTTTACCTGGCGTTTCTGCTGGTGCGGGCGCGCCGGTCGGGGGTCAGCGGAAGGTTTCCGCGTCCGTGCGGGAGGTCGTGGGCGGGATGGCTCCGGCACCCGTGGGGCCCTGTCCGGGGTAGGGATTCCGGCCGTTCGCGGGAAGCCTGCCGGGCGCGGCCTGCCCCGGCACGACGGGCGGGGCCTGCCCGGGCGCGCCGGGCGCGTGCCGCCCGGAAGTCAGGGGCGGCGCCGGCGGGGGGACGACGGGGAAGACGAGCGTGTCGTGCTCGGTGGTCGTGGGGCGCGAGGGGCGAGCGGGGCGGGAGGCGGCTACGCCGCCGGCCGCGAGGGCGCCGGTCTTCTGGTCGCGCGCCAGGGTGCGGCGCGACCGCCACCGCGGCAGGCCCATGATGACCAGCACCGCCACCGCGAACACGATCGTCAGCGGGAACACGACGACACCCACGCCGACGATCGACAGGCCGACGATCGTGAAGGCGAACAGGAACGTCCACGCGTACATGATCAGAACGCTGCGCCGGTGGGAGTGCCCGATGTCGAGCATCCGGTGGTGCAGGTGGCCGCGGTCCGGGGCGAACGGCGATAGCCCGGCCGACGTGCGGCGGACGACCGCCATTATCAGGTCGGCGAGGGGCAGGACCACGACCGCGATCGGCAGCACGAGCGGCAGGATCACCGGGAACTTGTTGATCTTGCCGACGATCGCGTCCGGTTCGACCGAGGAAAGGATCGTGATCATCGAGGTGGCCAGCAGCAGGCCGATCAGCATCGCCCCGGTGTCACCCATGAAGATCTTGGCGGGGTGGAAGTTGTGCGGCAGGAAGCCGGCGCACATCCCGATGAGGATCGCCGCGATGGCGGCCGTCCCGTTGATGCGCGAACCGCTCGCGGTCTGCTGGAGCACGATCGAGTAGGCGAAGGTCGCCGCGGCGGCGATCCCGACGATGCCCGCCGCCAGGCCGTCGAGGCCGTCGACGAAGTTCACCGCGTTGATCACGACGACCACGATCATGATCGTGAGAATGGTGCGCAGGGTCGTGTCGAGCGCCTGCGACCCGCCCATGAACTGCGGCAGCGGGAGCCACTGGAGATACATGTCGAAGTAGACGAGCAGCCCGCCCGCCGCGATCTGCCCGCCGAACTTGACCAGCGCGTCCATGCCGAGCCAGTCGTCCAGGAACCCGGTGACGACGATCAGGCCGCCCGCCGCCAGGAGGGCGAGCACCGTGCGGCCCGTCTGGCCGCTGCCGAACGCGCCGCCGACGTACGGGAGGTTGGCCGCCACCAGCAGCGCCGCCACCATCCCGCCGAACATCGCCAGGCCGCCCAGCCGCGGGGTGGGCACCTTGTGCACGTCCCGCTCCCGCACCTCGGGTGCGGCGCCGATGCGCAGCGCGAACACCCGGACCGGCGGCACGAGCAGATACGTCACCGCTGCCGCCACGAGCGCCAAGAGGAGATATTCCCGCACGGACCTAGTTTCCTGGATAGGCGGATCAGTTGTGACGGGCAAAAAGACACAGATCGCCCTATCCCTAGAGGGGATATGCCGGATGCTCCGCGGTCAGCCCCTTTACCCGTTCGAGAACTGACGGTATCGCACCCGGCCGCCGGATGGCCCGGACGACGAGAGACCCGATCTCCTCCATTCCGGCCGCGCCCATGCCCTCGGCACCGCGCGGGAGACGCCGAGGTCCGTCCCGGAGGGCCCGATCCGGGAGGGCCCGATCCGGGAGGGCACGGTCAGGTGCCGGGCGTACGGCCGGTGCGGCGGCCGGCGGGCCACCGGCGGCGTGACAGGTGCCGGCGGGTACCGGCAGGTGCCTCGGAGGCACCCTCAGGTGTCAGGAGGTGAACGCGTGCGGCGCGCTGGTCTTGCCGGGGATCCAGCGCGGCGTGTCCGCCGCCTGGTCGCTGATCGCCGTGAGCACCGCCTGGCGGTACATGCCGAGCCTGCTGCGCCACTCCGCGACGTCCTGGACGTACCGGCCGGCGACGGGCGCGTCCCAGACGTCCCTGCTGCGCGCCATCTCGTACGGCTTGTCGAGGGACTTGGTGAGCTGGTCCAGCAGCGGGATCACCTGCATCCACAGGTCCACGAGCTTCTGGTACTCCGGGTTGAACACCCAGTGCGTCGGCTGCCCGCCGGGCGAGAGCAGGTCGGTGCTCGACGGTGCCGGCGGGGTCTCGCCGGGCTGCAGCGGGGTCGGCGCCGGGGGGTCGGCGTAGCTCACGATCGCGCCTCCTGTGCGGGGCCGGCGGGAACGCCGGCGATGGTGATCGCGTGCCCTGCGGCACGGTGCCCGATACGGCGCCCGGCGGGGGACCAGGCCGCGGTCCCCACGCCCGGCGACAGCGTCGTTCGTGCTCGCACGGTCAGTTCTCCGGGGTCGGCGGACCGGGGTCGACGGCCTCGACACGTCCCGGAGGCCCGTCGGGCTGGATCTTCCTCGCCGCCCAGTCGCCCTCGCCCCACTCCCCCTCGGGAACTCTGACGTCCGGCATGTCGTGGGGAGCGATGTCGCGGTGATGGTCCGCCAGCATCTGCAGCGCCGCGTCGTCGTGCAAGTGACGGGCCGGATAGGTGAGCACGTCCCCCGGCTGCGTGGCGGCGACCGCACGCGGATCGGGCCACGAGTAGCCGTCGCCGTCCCCGGTCCGCCCAGCCGCGCCGTCCCGGTCCGTTCCCGTCACGCCGGACCCGGTGCCGTCACCCCCGGTCGATCCGTGGCCACCCCATCCCTGGCCGTTCCCCGCTCCGTGGCCACCCGCTTCGTGGCCACCCGCTTCGTGGCCACCCGCTTCGTGGCCACCCGCTTCGTGGCCACCCCATCCCTGGCCACCCGCTCCGTGGCCACCAGCCGTGCCATGGCCGTCCGCTCCGTGCGTACCGTGGCCGCCGGCGCCGTTACCACCCGCGCCGTGCGTTCCGTGTCCGTCCCCCGGGCCGCAGTCACCTGTCTCTCCCTGAGCACCCCCGCCGGGCCAGCCCGCCGCACCATGCCCACCTGCCGCACCGTGCCCACCTGTCCCACCATGCCCACCCGTCCCACCGTGCCCGGCGTGCATCGCGCCGCAGGTGCAGCCCAGCCCGCCCGCGGAGGCCGCTCCACAGGTGCAGGAGAAGCCGGAGGTCGTGCCCGAGGTCCCGGCGGAATCGTCGAGGTGGGTGATGTCCACCTGCTTGGGCGATTGCGCCGTGCCGTTCCCCGCGCCCGGGTGATCGGCCAGGCCGCCCGTGGCCGTGCCGTTCGGGTGATCCTTCAGTGTGCCGGTGGCCGTGCCGTTCGCGGCACCGCTGTGACCGCTGCCAGTTCCGGTGTGACCTCTCTCCACGCCGTCCATCGCGACGCTGGCCGTCGTGCCGTTCGTCGCACCGCCACCGGTGCCCGTGTGACCGCTGCCCGTGTGACCGCTGCCCGTGCCCGGGTGATCGGCCAGGCCGCCGGTGCCTGTGCCCGTGCCACTGGCCGTGCCGGTCGCGGTGCCGGTGCCCGAATGATCGGCCAGGCCGCCGGTGCCCGTGCCCGTGCCACTGGCCGTGCCGGTCGAGGTACCGGTGCCCGCCGGACCGTTATCCGCCCTGTTCATCTCGAGACTGGCCGTCGTCGTGCCGTGCGTCGCGCCGCTGCCGCTGTCGGTGTAGCTGGTAGCGGAGTTGTACGTGGGCGTCTGGCCAGTGCTCGCGGTGTGGGTCGTCGCCGTGCCGTGGCTGTCGGGAGTCCCGGGGACGGAGGTCGCGGTGCCCGCCGCGTACGGATCCTCCGTGGCGTTGTCGGCAGGCGTGCCGACATAGTCGCCGTCGGGATCGCCGGGCGCGAGCCCGGTGTGAGGCGTCTGGCCCGTGCTCGCGGTGTGGGTCGTCGCCGTGCCGTGGCTGTCGGGAGTCCCGGGGACGGAGGTCGCGGTGCCCGCCGCGTACGGATCCTCCGTGGCGTTGTCGGCAGGCGTGCCGACATAGTCGCCGTCGGGATCGCCGGGCGCGAGCCCGGTGTGAGGCGTCTGGCCCGTGCTCGCGGTGTGGGTCGTCGCCGTGCCGTGGCTGTCGGGAGTCCCGGGGACGGAGGTCGCGGTGCCCGCCGCGTACGGATCCTCCGTGGCGTTGTCGGCAGGCGTGCCGACGTAGTCGCCGTCGGGATCGCCGGGGGCGAGCCCGGTGTGGGAGGGCTGGTCCGCCGTCTGGTTGCTCGGTTCGAGCGGGTTGACGTACCCGGGCGCCCCGTTCGGGTGCGGACCACTCCCGTTCGCCGTCTGCTGGGCGTGGGTTGTCGCGCTCCCCGCGTCGGGCTGGTTCAAGGGAGTGCTGACGACCCTGGTCCCGTCGACCGTCATCTCCTGCCGGCCGGCCCTCTGGTCGACGTCGTCCGGATGGTCGATGCCCGGGGTGTCGATGATCTGCGAGTCGTCGCGGACGCCGGGCTGCTGCCCACCCGCCTGCCTCGACCCCTCCGAAGTCGCCTGCCCGTGGCCCTGGCCCTGGGTCTGCCCGGGGCCGGAATCGCCTGTGTCGGAGACGTCGACCGGCTGGACGGGGTGGGTGATCTGGGCCGCGTCCTGTGCGGGCCGCATCTGCGGAAGCTCGCCCGTCGCCGTGCCGTGGGTCTTCTCCGCGTGCTTCGCCCCGGCCGAGCCGCCGCCGTCCGTGGCGGAGCGAGGCGCTCCGTCGGACGCGCTGTGCACCTGGTGGGAGCTCTCGCCCCGCCCCGCCGCGCCGGAGTCGCCCGAGCCGTGGCCGGCGGGCGAGTTGCGGACGGAGTGCTCCTTGTCGTGGACCTGCCTGTCCCCGGGCTGCGTGGCCGTGCTCTCCGCCCCGCCCCCCGCCGTCCCGTGCTTCGGGGCGGGCTTGTGGTCGGCCTTGGAATCGGCCTTCTGGTCAGCCTTGTGATCGGCCTTGTGATCGGCTTTGTCTCCGTGCGAGTCGGACTTCGGCGCCGGGTCGTCCGCCGGCGCCGTGATGTCCTTCTCCTGCGTGTAGGTGGCGCCGTTGACCGTGGGCGCCTTGCCGGTGCTCTGCTTCTCTTTCTTCTCCAGCAGTTCAAGCCGGCCGGTGACGTCCTTGACCATCGTGGAGCAGGCGTCGGCGACCTGCGACGGCCGGTGCGTCACGTGCACGGACACGCCCGCGTTGCGCGTCAGCTGGGTGACGCGGGCCTCGATGGTGCCCATCTGATTCGCTGCGTGCTGAACTTGCGACAACAGCTCACGGACGAGCTTCGGATCCATCCCGTCGAGCTTGGCCATGGGCGCGCCTCCACAGAGATATCGGCGCACTTCACGGTAGCCGGGGTGACTTCAGTAAAGAAGACCGATAGCCAGACGGCATCGATCATCCTGCTCAGAGCCGTGACAGCGTCTCAGAATGTGAGACGCAGGCCCGGAGCGCGGTCACTCCTCCGTCGCGAGATACCCCACCACGTTCCGGATCTTGTCCACGGGGATCGCGCCCTTGCGCAGCACCCGGGGCACGGCGGTGGTCAGGTCGAGGATCGTGGAGGGGACGTCGTCGCCGCAGGGGCCGCCGTCCAGATAGACGGTCACCAACTCTCCGAGCTGCTCCTGGGCCTGGTCCGCCGTCGTGGCGGGCGGGTTGCCGGACCGGTTGGCGCTGGAGACCGCCATCGGACCGGTCTCCTTGAGGAGGTCCAGCGCGACCGGGTGGAGCGGCATGCGGACGGCGACCGTTCCCTTGGTGTCGCCGAGGTCCCACGACAGCGACCGGTTGGCCCTCAGGATGAGCGTGAGCGGCCCGGGCCAGAAGGTGTCCACCAGGTCCTGCCCGTACGTCCCGAGGCTCTCCACGAGCGCGTTGGCGGCCCGCACGGTGCCCACGAGAACGGGGACGGGCATGTCCCTGCCCCGCCCCTTCGCCTCCAGCAGCGCGTTGACCGCGGAGGCGGTGAAGGCGTCGGCGCCGATCCCGTAGACCGTGTCGGTGGGAAGCACCACGAGTTCGCCATTGCGCACGGCAGAGGCGGCGTCGGTCAGGCCACCGGTCCGCTCGGCCGGGTTCGCGCAGTCATACCGTCGGCTCACGAAGCCATCCTTCCACGTCTTTCGCCCGGCGCCGCCGTCGTGACCGGCTCGCCGGGCCGATCGAAATCAGTCCTGAATCAGTCCTGGGTCAGCCGGGCGGTGACGAACCGGTCCCGGCCGGTCAGGTCCTGCCGCAACCGGACGTCGCGCCAGCCCTTCTCCTCCGAGAACAGCCAGTACACCGCGTTGCCCTGGAGGTCCGCGTGCTCGACCACGACGAACCCGCCCGGCCGCAGCAGCCTGCGGGCCGTGCGCTCGACGGCCCTGACCTCGTCCAGCCCGTCCTCGCCCGACCCGTACAACGCCCGGGAGGGATCGTAGTCGCGCACCTCGGGGTCCCGGGGAACCGCTCCCGGCGGAATGTACGGAGGGTTGGAGACGACCAGGTCCACCTGGCCGTTCAGCTCGGGCAGGCAGTCGGTGAGGTCCTCGGGGTGCAGCGTCGTGCGTCCCTGACCGTGTTCGAGGACGTTGCGCTTGGCCCAGCCGTACGCCACGGGGTCGATCTCGACGGCGTGCACCTGCGCCAGCGCGACCTCCTGCGCGATCGACAGCGCGATCGCCCCCGAGCCGGTGCCGAGGTCGACCACGACCGGGGAGGCGACGTCCATCTCCTGGAGCCGGTCGATCGCCCAGCCCGCGACGACCTCGGTCTCCGGGCGTGGCACGAAGACCCCTGGGCCGACCTCCAGGGACAGATAGCGGAAGTAGGCCCGCCCGGTGATGTGCTGCAGCGGCTCGCGCGCCTCGCGCCGGGCGACCCCCTCCCAGAAGCGCGCGTCGAAGTCGGCGTCCTTCACCGTGTGCAGCATGCCGCGCGGCACGCCGTGGACGAAGGCCGCGATCTCCTCGGCGTCCGTTCGCGGTGACGGCACTCCCGCCTCGGCGAGCCGGGCGGTGGCGAGGGCGATTTCGTCGAGCAGGAAGGTCATGGTCTCTTACGGCACGGGGTTCGCGGCTGGGCGTGGCGGTCGCCGGTCCGCGGAGTACGGGCCGGCGGGGTGGCGCGCGGCGGGGTCGCCGAGTCTCCGGGTCTCACGCATCATCTCCCAGGTCCTCACCACGGTCTCCCATCGTCCCCCCGCCGTCTCACGTACGGGCGGCCAGCTTCTCCGCGAGTTCGGCGTCGAGCAATGCCTGTATCACCGCGTCGAGATCGCCGTCCAGGACTTGGTCCAGGTTGTAGGCCTTGAAGCCCACACGGTGGTCGGAGATGCGGTTCTCGGGGAAGTTGTAGGTGCGGACCCGCTCGGAGCGGTCGACGGTGCGCACCTGTGACTTGCGCTCGGCCATCGCCGCGGCGTCGGCCTCCTCCTGCGCCATCGCGAGCAACCGCGCGCGCAGGATGCGCAGGGCCGACTCCTTGTTCTGGAGCTGGCTCTTCTCGTTCTGGCAGG
The DNA here is from genome assembly GCF_014161385.1 of Microbispora sp. H10670. Taxonomy (NCBI): domain Bacteria; kingdom Bacillati; phylum Actinomycetota; class Actinomycetes; order Streptosporangiales; family Streptosporangiaceae; genus Microbispora; species Microbispora sp. H10670. Next base: position 119,411 of record NZ_JABBWW010000019.1, read on the forward strand.
ACACGACCACGCCGGTCGGCAGGTGCGTGATCCGCACGGCCGAGTCGGTGGTGTTGACGCTCTGCCCGCCGGGCCCGCTGGAGCGGAAGACGTCGATCCGCAGGTCGTTCGGGTCGATCTGGACGTCGACGTCCTCGGCCTCGGGATACACCAGCACGCCCGCGGCGGACGTGTGGATGCGGCCCTGTGACTCTGTCACCGGCACGCGCTGGACGCGGTGCACGCCGCCCTCGAACTTCAACCGCGACCAGACGCCCTCCCGCCCCTTGATGGCGACGGTGACGTCCTTGTAGCCGCCGAGGTCGGAGTGCTGGGCGTCGATGACCTCGGTCTTGTAGCCGGCCCGCTCGGCGTACCGCAGGTACATCCTCAGGAGGTCTCCGGCGAACAGGGCGGACTCCTGGCCGCCCTCACCCGCCTTGATCTCCATGATGACGTCCTTGTCGTCGTTCGGGTCGCGCGGGACGAGGAGATGGGTGAGCTTCTCCTCCAGCACCGGGATGCGGCCCTCCAGCTCGGCCGCCTCGTCCGCGAACGCCGAATCCTCCGCGGCCAGTTCGCGCGCCGCCGCGAGATCCTCCCGTACGCCTTCGAGCTCCCGGTACGTCGTGACGATCGGCGTGAGCTGCGAGTATCGCTTGCCGTACGTCCTCGCCTTGCTCTGGTCGGCGTGCACGGCGGGGTCGGCGAGCCGCAGTTCGAGGTCCGCGTACTCGCTCATGATCTCGTCGAGGTTCACCGCACGCTCCTTACGCTCAGTCCTCGGTAAAGGCCGCAATCACCAAGAACGCCGACCCGGTGACGCCCCCGAACAGAGGGCGCCCCGAGCCGGCGTGTTGGAGGAGCTACTTGCCCTGGGCCTTCTTGCCGAAGCGCGCCTCGAAGCGCGCCACCCGGCCACCGGTGTCGAGGATCTTCTGCTTGCCCGTGTAGAAGGGGTGGCAGGCGGAGCAGACGTCGGCGTGGATGACGCCGTTCTTGGCGGTGCTACGGGTGGTGAAGGAGTTCCCGCAGCTGCAGGTCACCTGGGTGACCACGTACTCCGGGTGGATGTCGGCCTTCATGTCTCAGTCCTAACGCTAGGTGCGGTCGCCGGGTCGCTCTGCCTGTCGGGGCTGCGCGCATCGGGCACACCACGATGCGCTGCGCGGGAACCGGTACCGCTGCGGTCGGCTACCAGTGTGCCAGATCCTCCAACCATCCCAGGCCATGCGCTATTCCCACGCGCAGGAGGGCTCCCGGGCGGCGCCGCCGGTCTGACAGAAACGCGGTGAAACAGGACCGGGGTTGACAGCTGTGTGGACGAGCCACATCCGTACCACTAGGCTCCCGTGTCCAAACCCGACTTTTCCCTCAATTTTACCAATGTAAGGGGTAACCATGAGGAAGGGCTTGCGGATCGCCTTGGCGACCGCAACGGGGGCCGCTGTCCTCGCCGCAGGAGCGGCCATCACGACAGTCACCCCCGCCAGCGCCGGAGTCGCCTCCGCCGCTCGCTTCGCGAACCCCGCTGTCTCCGGCATCGATCTGTCTTCCGACAAGTTCATTCCGCCGTACAGCAGCGACAAGATCACCTTCAAAGTACACCTGACCAGTGCCTATGTGGACAAGGACAAGCCGGCCAAGGTCACTGTCCAATACCTCAGGCCCGACGAGAGCGAATCGTCCGCGCACAATGCGGATGTGACGCAGCTCGGCTCGGTGAGCAGCGTGCCCTCCGACAACAAGGCGGACGTCTCCGGCTCGATCCCGCTCTCGTCGAGCGACAAGCCCGGCGACTGGAAGTACCGGGTCGGAGTCACCGCGGGAGGCGCGGCGGCCGACGCGAACCCGACGTTCGGCGCCTGGACCACCATGGCCATCGCGAAGGCGACGCGGGTGGACAGCGCGAACGTGGACCCGGACCCGGTGTATCTGAAGTCGGGCAAGGAGGTCGACGTCTACGCGGCCTTCCACCTGGAGAAGTTCGGCGACGAGAAGATCACCGATGTCCGGCTGGAGTCGAAGGACTCGGACGACTACTACTCGCTGACCACGGGCCTCGAGGCGGACGACTCCTACCACGACTCCACGTCGATGGACTACAGCACGTCGACGGGCGGCTGGCAGCTGCGGATCAGCATCAGCCGGGGCACCAAGAAGTACTCCTTCACCAAGGCCTTCCAGGTCTCGAAGAGCGGCAGCTCGAAGGCCAAGTCCAAGATCACCCTGTACGCCTCCCCCAGCAAGGTGAAGAAGGGCAAGGCGACCAAGCTCTACGGCAAGGTCTACCGCGGCTCGAAGGCGTGGAGCAAGAAGATCCTGAAGCTCTACTTCAAGAAGAAGGGCACCAAGAAGTGGAAGTTCGTCGGCTACGTCGGCGCGACCTCCACCGGTAAGTACACCAAGAGCGTCAAGCCGAAGTACGACGGCTACTGGCGGACCACGGCCGCCGCGACCAGCCTGACCTACGGCTCCCTGTCGAACATCAAGTTCGTCGACGTGAAGTAGCCCTCGGCTGTACGGCTCGCCCCATCAACCCCTGGCGCCGGCCGTACAGCAGCACAGATCGCCGAAGGCCCGCGCGGACCAGTCCGTGCGGGCCTTCCCGCGTCTCCGGGCGCGGACGCCGTGCCCGGAGACGCGGACGCCCCGGACGGGCGGGCCGTCCGGGGCGTCGGCGAGTGACGTCCTGGTGTCAGTCGCGGTCGTTGCTGACCGTGGTCTTCTGCACCTGGAGCAGGAACTCCGCGTTGGACTTGGTCTCCTTCATCTTCTCCAGAAGGAGCTCCAGCGCCTGCTGCATGTCGAGGGCGTGGAGGACGCGGCGGAGCTTCCAGACGATGGCCAGCTCCTCCTTGCCCATCAGGATCTCCTCCTTGCGGGTGCCGGAGGCGTCCACGTCGACCGCGGGGAAGATCCGCTTGTCGGCCAGGGAGCGGTTGAGCTTGAGCTCCGCGTTGCCGGTGCCCTTGAACTCCTCGAAGATGACCTCGTCCATCTTGGACCCGGTCTCGACGAGGGCCGTGGCGAGGATCGTCAGCGAGCCGCCGTTCTCGATGTTGCGGGCGGCGCCGAAGAACCGCTTCGGCGGGTAGAGCGCGGTCGAGTCGACACCACCGGACAGGATGCGGCCGCTCGCGGGCGCCGCGAGGTTGTAGGCGCGTCCGAGACGGGTGATCGAGTCGAGCAGGACGACGACGTCGTGCCCGAGTTCGACCAGCCGCTTGGCCCGCTCGATGGCGAGTTCCGCGACGGTGGTGTGGTCCTCGGCCGGGCGGTCGAAGGTCGAGTGGATGACCTCGCCCTTGACCGACCGCTGCATGTCGGTGACCTCTTCCGGACGCTCGTCCACGAGGACGACCATCAGGTGGCACTCCGGGTTGTTGCGGGTGATCGCGTTGGCGATCGCCTGGAGCACCATCGTCTTGCCGGCCTTGGGCGGCGACACGATGAGTCCGCGCTGACCCTTGCCGATCGGCGACACGAGGTCGATGATCCGGGTGGTCAGGACGTTCGGCTCGGTCTCCAGGCGCAGCCGCTCCTGCGGGTACAGCGGCGTGAGCTTGTTGAAGTCGGGCCGCTGGCGGGCCTGCTCCGGGTCCATGCCGTTGACGGTGTCGAGGCGGACGAGCGCGTTGAACTTCTCACGCCGCTCGCCGTCCCTCGGCTGCCGGACGGCGCCGGTGACGACGTCGCCCTTGCGCAGGCCGTTGCGGCGGATCTGGGCGAGCGAGACGTACACGTCGTTCGCACCGGGCAGGTAGCCGCTGGTGCGCACGAAGGCGTAGTTGTCGAGGATGTCGAGGATTCCGGCGATCGGGATCAGGACGTCGTCGTCGCTGATCACCGGCTCGTTGCTCTCGAAGCGGTCGCGCCCGCGGCGGCCACGCTCGCGGAAGCGGCCACGACGCCCGCGGGCGTCGTCGCCCTGCTGGTCGCCCTTCCCGTCGGAGCGGTTGTCCTGACGGTTGTCCTGGCGGCTGTCACCACGACTGTCGCCACGGCTGTCACCACGGCTCTGCTGGTCGCGGCGGCCCGGGCCGTCGCCGCCGTCGGCGACGCGCTGGTCGCCGCGCTGGTCACCACGGCTGTCACGGCTCTCGCGGCTCTCGCGGCTGTCGCGGTCTCCGCGCTCGCCACGCTCCCGGCTGCGCTCGCCTCGCGTGCGGCGCTCCCGGCGCTCGCCGCGCTCGGGGCGCTCGCCCCGCACCTCGGACGGCGCGGACTCGGCCTGCGGCTCGGTGGAGAGCACGGCGGCGGATCCGTTCTGCGCGGCCTCGGCGACCACGGCGGGCGCGTGCTCGATCGCGGGGCGCTCATCGCGCGGCGCGACGACCGGCTCGGCGGCGGCCACGGGCTCGGCGGGCGCCGTCGCGGGCGCGGCCGAGCGGGAACGTTCCCTGCGGGTACGGGTGGGGCGCTCCGCGACGGCGGGCGCCGCCTCCGCGGCGGCCTTCGGCTCGGCCGCGGCCTCTCCCGCTCCGCCCTGCTTCTCCTGGATGGCCGCGATGAGCTGGCTCTTGCGCATCCGTCCGGTCCCCGTGATGCCGAGGCTGGTCGCCAGGGCCTGAAGCTCGGGGAGCACCATGCCTGCCAGGCCCGTGCCGGAGCGACGTCGCGGACGGGCCGGGGCGGATGTGGGGGTGTCGCCGGCGGCCTGGCCGTCGGAGAGGAGTTCGGTGGTGTCGCTCAACTAAGGGTCCTTCCCAGGGGTCGGGCGCCAGAATCGTGCGTCCAGGCGTCCCGGTGATGCGACCCGGCGGGACAGACCGGGTCGGGCTTCGCGAATCTCATGTGTCGGCGACCCTCGGGATTCGCGAGCGGTAGGTGCCCGGGGGCGATCCCCCGGATTGCCGCCACCGACCAGATGTCTTGGTGGTTCGAACGCGCATGTCTCCGAGCGCGCCGCCTCCGGCCATGCCACCCGAGGGTGTGCCGACTGGAAGAAACGGTTTCGGGGAAATCGCCTTGCCCGCGTCGCGGGACGCGAGACGAAGTGCAGCGATGTGCGAATGACAAGCACGCACCCAACACGGGGGCACCTGGTGCGGCTATCAGCCTAACATCACCAGCGCGCACAGCTATTCCCTGAAGGTCGAAGAAGTATCAGCGTGTCTCGGGAAACCGAACGAACGCACCAGACGGGTCGACGTTCATTGGCTGGATGTGCCAGTCATTACCCACTTCTGCCGCGATCAAATCCTTGGCATCCGTTGTCGTCAACGCGAGCACCGTCGGACCTGCCCCCGAGACGACGGCGGGCACCCCCGCCGTACGGAGCCGTCGCACCAGGTCGGCGGTGCGCGGCATCGCCGGCGCTCGGTACCTCTGGTGCAGGCGATCCTCGGTGGCGGCGAGCAGGAGGCCGGGTTCCGGTCTCTCCGTGAGCGCCGCGACGAGCAGAGCCGCCCGCCCCGCGTTGGCCGCCGCGTCCGAGTGCGGTACGTCCTTCGGCAGCAGCCCCCGTGCCTCCTCCGTGGACAACCGGAAATCCGGGATCAACGCCACCGGCCGGACGTCCTCGTGCGGAGTCAGTTTCACCATACTCGCCACCCCCGACTGGTCGGTCCAGGCGATGGTGAGCCCGCCCGCCAGGCAGGGCGCCACGTTGTCGGGATGCCCTTCCAGCTCGGTGGCCAGCGCGAACACGTCAGCGTCCGGAAAATCTTCCGCGCCGCGCCCCCGCGCGAGGGCGCGGGCGGCGAGGATGCCCGCGCAGATCGCGGCGGACGACGAGCCGAGCCCCCGCGCGTGCGGGATCCGGTTGCGGCACCGCAGTTCGATGCCGCCGGGCTGGGCGAACCCCATGCGGTCGAAGGTCGCGCGCATGGTCCTGACGACGAGATGGCCCTCGCCGTCGTCGAGTTCGCCGGCGCCCTGACCCTCCACCGCGATCCGCACGCCGGGCGAATCGGAGATCGCCGCCTCCACCTCGTCGTACAGGTCGAGGGCGAGGCCGAGGCTGTCGAAGCCCGGGCCGAGGTTGGCGCTCGTCGCGGGCACGCGTACGACGACGCCGTGACTGTCGGTCAATTCGTCACCTGGAGATGTGCTGAGTGTCAGAGGGCGGGTCAGGCGAGTCCCAGCGCCGCCGCGGCCGCGTAGGCGTCGGTCGGGATCGTCACCGGAGCGGGAGCGCCGGAGATGGCCCAGTCCGGGTCCTTCAGGCCGTTGCCGGTCACGGTGCACACGACCCGCTGTCCCGGCGTGAGCAGGCCCTGCTCGTGGGCCTGCAGCAGGCCGGCGACGCTCGCGGCCGAGGCGAGCTCGACGAAGACGCCCTCCTCCTGCGCGAGCAGCTTGTACGCCGCGGCGATCTGGCGGTCGGTCACGGCCTGGATGTCGCCCCCGGACTCGTCGCGGGCGGCCTCGGCGAGCCGCCACGAGGCGGGGTTGCCGATCCTGATCGCCGTGGCGATCGTCTGCGGATGGGTGACCGGCGAGCCGCCGACGATCGGCGCCGCGCCGCTGGCCTGGAAGCCCAGCATGCGGGGCCGCTTGGTGGCCACGCCGTCCTCGGCGTACTCCTTGTAGCCCATCCAGTACGCCGAGATGTTGCCGGCGTTGCCGACCGGGATGCAGTGGACGTCCGGCGCGTCGCCGAGCGCGTCGACGATCTCGAAGGCCGCCGTCTTCTGGCCCTGCAGGCGGTGCGGGTTGACGGAGTTGACCAGCGCGATGGGGTAGGTCTCCGCGAGCTTCCTGGTCATCTCCAGGCAGTCGTCGAAGGAGCCCTCCACCTGGAGCAGCTTCGCGCCGTGGACCAGCGCCTGGGCCAGCTTGCCCATCGCGATCTTCCCGCGCGGCACGAGGACGGCGCAGGTCAGCCCGGCCCGTACGGCGTACGCGGCGGCCGAGGCGCTGGTGTTGCCGGTCGAGGCGCAGATGACCGCCTGGGCGCCCTCCTCGACTGCCTTGCTGATCGCGAGGGTCATGCCGCGGTCCTTGAAGCTGCCGGTGGGGTTGAGCCCCTCGACCTTCAGATGGACGTCACATCCCGTGATCTCGGACACCCGCCTGGCGGGGACGAGCGGCGTACCGCCTTCGAGCAGGGTCACCACGGGCGTCGTCGCGGAGACCGGCAGACGGTCGCGGTACTCCTCGATAAGGCCACGCCAAGCCCTGAACATGGTTGCTCCTCCCACGCGTGCGTACGCGTGTCACCAGGGGTATCGGTCACCGAGTGTACCGGAGTGCGGGGCCGGCGCTCCGGCCTTCAGGCCGGGGGTGAAGGCCCGCGCGGGAGTGCCTTCTAGGGCGCGAGCGTGCCTTCACCGCGCAGGTCGCAGTGGGCGCTGCTGCTGATCGATGTACTGCTTGAGTACCGTGATCGGTGCACCGCCGACTGATCCGGCGAAGTAGGACCCGGACCAGAAGTGTCCACCCCACAGGTACTTGCGGACATGCGCGCTGTGTTCCTTGCGGAGTATCCGCGCCGAGACGCCCTTCAGTGAGTTGACGAGTGTGGACAGGGCGACCTTCTGCGGGTGGTGGAGATCAGTGGGTGGACGTGGTCGTGTTCGCCGTTGAGCTCGCGCAGCTCGACCTCGAAGTCGGCGCGCACCTCGCGCATGGGTTCCACGCATCGGGCCAGCATCGGGTTGGTGTGAAGGCCCCACGCCGGTGCTTCGTCACGAACACCACGTGGGTGCGGAGAGTGTGCACACCATGGCGTCCAGTGCGCGCATCGTGGTCACTCCGAGTGTGGATTCCGTCACGATGACACGAACCCGAGGGATACGATCAGGGCGTGGAGGTGGCCAGGCAGGCTCGTGCGCACGTGGCGCGTCTCGACCTCAGCGCCGCCCAGGTGGCGGTGCTGGACGGTCAGGCGCACACCGCCCGTGCGCTGTGGAACCTGCTGCATGAGTTCTGCACCTTCCGGCAGGGCCGGTTGGCGACGGTGAAGGACTGTGACGCGGCGATCCGGGCGGCGCGCCGGGAGATCGACTGGATGGGCCGGTTGCCCGCCCAGGCGGCGCAGGCGGTGCTGAGAACCTACCGGCAGGCGTGGGCGAACTTCTTCAACCCCGCCCATCCCGCAAACCGGCCCACGTTCAAGGGCCGGTTCCGGACCCGGCTGGCTGTGGATGTCCCGCAGGCCCGCGACTTGCAGATCACGCGGGTGAACCGGCGGTGGGGTGCGGTCAGTCTGCCCAAGGTCGGGCGGGTGCGGTTCCGGTGGACGAAGGATCTGCCGGGCGTGACCAGGGGTGGCCCTGCCGGGCGGGTCACCGGGGCGCGCCTGGTGAAGGACGCTCTCGGCTGGCAGATCGTGTTCCGCACCGAAGCGGTGGTCGCGGCGGCCCCGGCCGTGCACCCCGGCCCTGGGGTGGGGATCGACCGGGGGATCACCGTCGCCCTGGCGTTGTCGGACGGCACGATGCGCGAGCATGGGCCCTGGCTACGTGACGGCGAGAAACAACGCCTGCGCCGGCTGGAGAACAAGTCGGCCCGCCAGCGCGCCGCTCGTCCTCCCGGGCAGCCGGCCTCGCGTCGGCTGGCCCGCACCTACGACCGGATCGCCCGGCTCCGCGCGACAGCCAAGCGCCGAGCCGTCGACTGGCAGCACCAGACCACCACCGAACTCGCTGACACTTTCAGCGTGGTCGTGGTGGAAGACCTGACGATCACGCACATGGTCCGCTCCGCCACCGGCACGATCGAGCGTCCCGGCCGGAACGTGCGGCAGAAGGCCGGGCTGAACCGCGCCATCGCCGGGCAGGCGTGGGGCCGGACGGTCACCCTGCTGGAGTACAAAACCCGTGATCGCGGCGGGCTGGTGGTGAAGGTGCCCGCCCCGGGCACGTCACAGACCTGCCACCGGTGCGGCCACCGTGACCCGGCCTCCCGCGACGGCACCCGGTTCGCCTGTGTCAACCCCGGGTGCGGGTGGGCCGGGCATGCCGACACCAACGCCGCGATCAACATTCGCAACGCCGCAGGAACTGCGGTGTCAGGACGTGGAGACCTCGGGGCTGCCCGGTCTGCGAAGCGTCAACCCCCGCACGCCGCCTGACCGCGACACGACGGGAGAAGCTCCGGCCGTCAGGCCGGGGAGGAGTTCAAGGCCAACCGTTTGACCGTGCGTGCGGACTCCGTTGTCCACCGACTGGACATATTGGGCGTCACCTTAGGGAACCGTCAGTGGCTTTCGCTAGTGTGGGCGAGCCCTTTGACCATCGCTGTGAAGGATGAGGAGTGGCCCACCTGACGGGCGTCGAGCCCCGGCCGAGGATTCGCCACAACGACTACTCTCCGCTCACGCCGCCGCCCCTCGGCGGTTGGAGCCCCACGCTCGGCGCGAGTGTCGTGATCCCCGCGCACGGCGGGCAGCACCGCCTCGACCTGACGCTGGCCGCGCTGGCCGCGCAGACCTATCCCACGCACCTCACCGAGGTGATCGTGGTGGACGACCGCAGCGATCCCCCGCTGCGCCTGCCCGAACTGCGGCCCGAGAACACCAGGATCGTCTCCGTGCCGGACGGCGGGTGGGGCGCCGGGCACGCGATGAACGCCGGCATCGCGGCGGCCGAGGGGGAGATCGTGCAGCGTCTCGACGCCGACATGGTGATCTCGCGCGAGCACCTGGAGGCGCTGTTCCGCTGGCACCACCTCACCGACTACCTCGTCACCATCGGCGGCAAGAGGTTCGCCGAGGAGCCGGCGCTCACGCCCGGCCAGGTCCACGACGCCGTACGGCACGGCTCGCCGGAGGACCTGTTCGACCCGTCGGCGCTGGTGTCCAGTTCGACCGAGGAGACCATCCGCCGCCTGGACGGCCTGCGGGCCAGCAAGAACCCCTACCAGGTCTGCACCGGGCCGACGGTCTCCCTGCGGCGGGCCCTGCTGGACGAGGTCCGGGGCTTCGATCCCGAGGTCGTGCGCGGCCAGGACACCGAGTTCGCCTACCGGCTCGCCCAGGCGGGGGCCGTCTTCGTCCCCGACCCGGAGGCCCGCGCCGTCCACCTCGGCCTGCCCGCGCAGCGCGGCGAGCACGGCAGGGCCATCGTCCGGCTGGTCGAGGCTCATCTGGCGCACCGGGTGCCGCTCCGCCGCGATCTGCGCAAGGAGCCCGGCCGGCGGTGGCGCGTGCCGTACGTCGAGGTCGTCTTCGACGTGACCGGGGCGGACGAGCCGCGGATCGTCGCGGCGGTCGACGCCGTGCTGCGCGGCACGCTCCCGGACGTCGCGGTGACGCTGACCGGCCCCTGGACGCTGCTCGACGGGGGCCGCAGGTGGGCGCCGGGGACGGAGGCGTTCGACCTCGCCCTGGTGCGGGCGGCGTTCGGGCACGACGCGCGGGTGCGGTTCGCCGAGAGCGCGGCGCCGACGGCCGCGCCCGTCCCCTTCCGCTACACCGCGCCGATCGACGCGCCGCCCGCCCCGGCGCTGCTGGAGCGGGCGGTCAAGGCGATGCTGGAGGAACGCATCGGCCTGCTGGTGCTGGAGGTGTCCGACGGCCTTCTGGCCACGCTGGAGCGCACCGAGGCCGCGGCCCGCGCCCGCCTCCTCGCCGCGCCCGGAGAGGCGATCGCCGACGTGATCGCGCAGACCCACGGCGTACGGCACGCCGCGCCGCGCGAGTTCGACGGGGCCTCGACGACCGGCCGCGAACCGGCCGCGCGACCACCCGCCCGATCCGCGCAGCCCGCCCAGTCCGCGCAATCCACCCAGTCCACACAGTCCGCGCAGCCCGCCGGGACGGCGCGGGCGGGGAACGGCACGCCGGGCGGGGGCGACGGCCCGGGCGGGAACGGCGCGGCGCGGCCGGAGGACCGGGCGCCGCGGCCGCGCCGCGGTCTGTTCCGCCGCTCCTGACCGCCGCGCGTCCTGCGCCGTTCCGCCGCGCGGCGGTTCAGCGGGCAGCAGCCAAGCGGGCGCGGCGGCCCGGCGGGCGGCGGTTCAGCGAGCGGCGGTTCAGGAGGCGGATCAGCGAGCGGCGGTTCAGCGGGCGGCAGCCAAGCGGGCGCGGCGGCCCGGCGGGCGGCGGATCAGGAGGCGGATCAGTGGGCGGCGGTCAGCGCGGCGGGGGCCGCGGTCAGGACTTCTTGAAGGTGAAGGGCCGGCTCAGGCCCCGGGCGATGCCGCGCAGGCCCTGGCCCTGGCTCTGGCCCTGGGCGCGGCGCAGCGCCGAGATCTGCTTGCGCAGGGCGCCGATCTCCCGGCGGAACTCGACGGCCGACTTGCGCCACCGCCCCGCCTCCTCACGCCACTTGACGACCTGACCGCGCAGCCGCTCGACCTCCTTGGTGAGCCGCTCGACCTCGGCCTGCGCCGACACCCTGGCCCGGTAGGCGGCGCGAGGGCTGAGGTAGGACGCGGCCTCTCCGAAGGCGCTGAAGCCGAAGCTCTCACCGTCGACCCAGTAGGTGCCGAACATCTCGTCCACGAGGTCGTCGGCGTTCTCTCCCTCGGCCGCGATCAGGGCGGCGCGGGCGAAGGCCTCGGTGCGCTCCAGGCGGGCGACGACGATCCCCTCCGCGTCCTCGGCCAGGAGCACGCTGACCAGCCCGCGCTCCCGCCCGCGCAGCACTTCGAGCAGCCGGCCCAGGGTGTCCTCTCCCGGCGACCAGCCGGGCGGGACGCGCAGGCGGTACGGCGACGTGGTGTCGGGCGGCGTCGTGGCGAGCCGTACGCGGCCCTCGTGCGCGTAGTGCGCGCGCAGCAGCACCAGATCCAGGCGCGGGTCCCTGAGCGGCGCGCGCTGCTCGGGCGCGAGTTCGTCCCACGGTCCGGTCATGACGACGGCGAGGTCGGTCACGGTGCCGGCCAGCACGCCGTCCACGGTCGCCCGGACCTCGTCGTACGACCCCGCCGTCGCGTCGACGACGACCTCGACCTGCGGGACCTTCCACTGCCGGGAGGGATGGGTGCGCAGCCACCGGTAGCCGGGGACGCGGTCGGTCACCAGGGCGTGGCTGACCCGGTTGATCCGCTCGCTGTCGCGCATGCGCATGGACGGCCCGAGGTGGTACGCCCTGGCCTCGGGGTCCGGGATGAAGACCGCCCCCGCCTGCGCCAGCCGGTAGCCCATCTCGGTGTCCTGGCCGAGGATCATCTCGGGGTCCATCGCCCCGGCCCGCTCGAACAGCCTGACGTTCGCCGACGACGCACCGCCGATGTGGATGCTGAACGGCCGCGGCGAGCGGGTCAGCCCCTGCGACCGCGCGACCAGGTCCTCGATCCAGGCGTGCGGCTCGGCGGGCTCGAAGAGCCCGGCCAGGTCGTCCGCGCCCGCGACCTCCTCGGGAGCGGGCAGCTCCGCGGTGCTGAAGCGCAGATAGGAGGTGACCGACAGGTACGGCGCGAGATGGTGCCAGCGCATGTGGGCCTCCACCTCCTCACGCTCCGGCACCACGTCGGAGTCCATCCAGTGGATGACGTCCCCCGTCGCGGCGGCCAGGCCGGCGTTGCGCGCCCTGGCCCGGCCCGGCGCCTCGCACACCAGCAGCCGCGTGCCGCGCGGCCGGATCTCCGGCAGGCGCAGCGGCGGGTCGCTGCCGTTGTCGACGACGATCACTTCGAGCAGGTCGGCCGGGTACGTCTGCGCGGCCAGCCCGGCGAGCGTGAGGTCGAGCTTCGCCTGGGCGCCGTACGCCGGGATGACGACGCTCGCCCGCAGGCTCGGCGTCCACGCCGATCCGAGCGCGGGCGGCTCCAGCACGGTGTAGTCGTTTCCCCTGATACGTGGCGTCATGGCGTGTCCAGCAGCAGACTCGGGCGAAAGCCGCGCCATTGGTTCGTCGCGACTCGCAGGAAGTGGGCAAGGGGAAGGTTCCAGGTGTGGTCGGCGCTGAGGGACCGCCGCAGGACGTAGCCGAGGCCGTGCGTGCGGTAGATCCGCCCGCCCGCCTCCTCGACGGAGCGCCGCAGGTGGGCGTCCTCACCCCGGTCCTGCGGACCGAAGCCGCCGACCTCCTCCAGCAGGGCGCGGCCGAGCAGGATCGTGCCTCCCGCGACGTGGTCGGTCCACACCTCGCTGCTGTAGTCGGTGCGGCGGATCGTGACGTCCAGAGGCTGGAGGTAGAAGAACTCGGGAGCGGTCCCGACCAGGTCGGCGCCCGAGTAGGTCATGGCCAGCAGCAGGTCCGACAGGTGTTCGGGGCCGTACCAGTCGTCGTCGTCCCATTTGGCGACGATGCCGGTGGACGCCCGCGCGGCGGCCTCGTTGAGGACCGTTCCGAGCGCTGTCTCCTCGGCGGCCTCGACCACGGTGACGGGGCGGGGGAACTCCTCGATCGCGGACCGCACCCGCGCCGCGGGGAAGCCGTGCAGCGCGACGACCACCTCGAAGTCCACCCCGCGCTGGCGGGCCATCTGCCGCAGCGCGTCGCCGACGTACTGGGGCCGCCGCGTGGCCATGACGACGGTGACCGGCGCCGGGTTCACGGCCACTCCCCCGGCGCGCAGCGCGTGCCTGCGCAGGCGCACGCTGTGCTCCTCCCGGCGCAGGTCGGCGACCGACGCCGGAGTGCCGTCACCGGGCTCGGGCGTCCAGGCCGCGGCGAGCCCGGCGAGGACCGGATCGGCCTCGCGCACCCAGGCGGGCGGGTCCGGGCAGGTCAGCGGCACTCCCGCGGCGGCGAGCGCGATCACCGGCTCCAGGGCCGCGGCGACGGGCTGCGCGGGCCACTCCACCGTCAGCCCGCGCAGCGGCCGCAGCTCCTCGACGTCGGCGGGCCGCGGCGGGCCGGGCAGCGGGCGATCTCCCACCGTCCAGCCGCCACCGCTCCAGGACAGCGTGGCGGACTCCTGGGTGGGACTGCGGGTGAAGCCGTACGGCGAGCACATCTCCGTCGCGACCGTCACGTGTCCCTCCCACTCGTCTCTTTACGAGGTTTGTGGACTTATATCATCAGAAGCTGGTAAGAACCTGTGACTTTGAGTACTCGGACCGTCTCTCACATGTCGTCGGGGACCGGCCAGACCTTTCCTCCGACGAGGTCGCCCAGCGCCCTCACCTGGATCTTCCCGGCCTTCCGCTGCCGCGCCACCCAGTCGACGAAGGCGGCGAACTCCTTCGGCGCGGTCGCGTACTGGTCCCGCGGGTTGTTCTTGATCTCGTGGAAGACGAAGGTGACCAGGCCGCGGCCGCCCTCCTGCTGCGCCCGGGTGACGAAGCTCTCCAGCGTGCGGGCCGTACGCGGCAGGCGGGTCTGGCTCGTGGCACGCACGGCGGCGAGGTCCACCGGCGGCAGCTTCTCGGCGATCGGGCACGATTGGCAGCTGTCGGGCCGGTACAGGCCGTTGATGCCGCGTGCGGTGGTGTAGCCGCACCGCATGGCGAGCTGCTTGGTGATCTCGTCGTAGTCGCCGAAGGGATAGGCGAACGAGCGGGGGGCGAAGCCCAGCTTCAGCAGCGCCCGCCTGTCGTCGCAGATCTCGCTCTGCTGCACGGCCTCGGACTCGTCCGACAGGTGCGGATGACGGAGGGTGTGGCCGCCGATCTCGTGCCCGGCCCGCGCGATGGCGCGCAGCGCCGGCACGCTCAGGTACCTGCCGGAGGTGCCGAGGCGCGCGCTGTTGACGTAGAAGGTGCCCTTCAGGCCGCGTTTGCTCAGCATCTTCGCCACGGCCAGGTGGTCGGCCGTCCCGTCGTCGAACGTGAGCGCCACGATGGGCACCGCGCTCCTGGCCGCCTTCCGTGTGCCGTGAGCGGGGGCGGCCGCCTGCCGGGCGGCGTGCGCGGCCGCCTGCCCCGAGGAGGGAACGCCGGCCGCCCCGGCGGGGGCCTGCTGAAGCCCCGCGACCGACGCCGCGGCGACGAGACAGACCGGTACGAGTCTCTTCACCGTAAGTCGCATAGGCGAAGACTTTACTTGCATCGGGCAATTACTTTGCCGTCACCCTGACGATCGGGTATCGCCCCGGCGGTCAGTCTCCGCCCCGGCCCCGCTCGAACAGCGCGACGGTCAGACCGGGGAGTTCGGCGGAGTGCCAGGCGGTGGACAGGCGATAGCCCGCCGCGCGTACGGCCGCCACCCGCCGGATCTTCGTACCCTCCAGGCCCGCCTGTTTCGTCCCCCGCCAGACGACCCAGACCCGGCGGCGCCCGGCCAGGGCGTCCGCGAGGCCGGGCTTCTCCGCGTACTCGAAGGCCGGGCCGGGCCCCGCGAGGAGCACGTCGTCCGGGAGCCCGTCACGGCCGTAGTAGCGGAAGCCGGTGCGCAGCCTGCTCTGGCCGTACACGACGGCGTCGCCGGGGCGCAGCTCCGCCCTGATCACCTCCACCGCTCCGGGGAAGTCCTCGTAGTGGCCGTTCTGCCGCCGGTAGTCGGCCTGCGCGGGCAGCCCCAGCGACGCGACGGCCAGTACGGAGGGCACGGCCACCAGCGCGGCGGGGAGGGCGGCCGGGCGCACGGCGGCCAGGGCCACGCCGGCCGACAGCGCCAGGGCGGGCGCCGCGACGAACACGTAGCGGTCCACGTAGGCGGGGGTCACCAGCGCGTCGACCACGAGCAGCAGCAGCGGCGGGAGGACGAGCCATCCGCCGACGAGCACACCCCAGGGGACGGACGCGCGCAGCAGGATCAGCACCCCCGCGACGGCGAGGGCGAACAGCGCCGGACCGGCGAGGTCGGAGCCCGCGACGTGCTTGGGCACCTTCAGCAGCACCTCCGGCCCGTGCGGCTGAATCCAGCTGATCGCGGCACGCTCGCCCCATCCCACCAGCCCGAGAACCACGACGGGGACGCACCCCGCCGCCATGGCGGGGACGACCCTGGTCCACGCCGTACGGCCTGGCAGCGCGAGCAGGGCGGCCAGGAACTGGGCCGGGAGCACCAGGACCGAGAACAGGTGCGTGCAGCCGAGCAGAGCCACCGCCGCCGCGTACCCGCCCACCCGGCCCCAGGTGGGCGACTCGGCGACCCGGTGCAGCGCCCAGGCCGAGACGACGGCCGCCGCCGCGGCGAACGCGTACGGCCGGGCGTTCGCTCCGTGGAAGGACACCGACGGCAGCACCGCGAACAACGCGGCGGCCACGATCCCGGCCCGCGGACCGGCGAGCCTGCGGCCGAGGTCGGCCAGGAAACCGGCCGCGACGCCCGCCGCCAGGGCCGACGGCAGGCGCAGCCACCACTCGGCCTCTCCCAGGAAGGACCAGAGGTGGATGAGCAGGTAGTAGGGCAGGAAGTGGCCGTCGACGTGCTGGACGAGCACCAGCAGGCCGCTCAGCGGCCGGGCCACCGCGGCGCTGTAGGTCGCCACCTCATCGCCCGACAGCGACGCCGTACCGCCCGACACGGCGACGCCGGTGGTCACGACGCCCGCGACGAGCGGCGTCCACCGCGTTCGCCCTGTCCACCGCGTCCACCGCGTCCGCCGGGGCCGTCCGGACCGTCCTGTCGCGGCCTGGGCCGCGCCGTCGTCGGCAGTACGGGCCGCCTCGCCCGTAACCGCGCTCTCCCCCGAGGCAGCGATCATTTCTACGAGATTAGGGTCATCCCGTTTCCACCGCCGCGAAGATCCAACTGGTCGTTACCGGATCGAGTCGTCCCGCGACGAGGGCCTGGCCGAGCCGCGCCGGTGCAGGCCGGCGACCAGGAGCCCCGCCGCGGCCACGGCCGCCGCGCCGCAGGCCGCGAGAACCGGCACCGAGGGACCGTCGTACGCCGCCGCCCGCTCACCGGCCGCGGGGAAGGTGATCGTGCCGGTGGCCGTACGGCTGACCCGGCCGCTGCGCAGGGTGAGCCGGAACCTCCAGGGCCCGGCGGGCAGGTCGTGGCCCAGCGGCACGGTCACCCGGCCGTGTCCGCCGGGAGGCAGGGTGGTGGCGCGGGCGCTGCGGAACGGCCCGGCGCTGAGCGCGCTCGGCCCCTCCGACAGCCGCACCTCGCCCTCCAGGTCGACGGCGCGCTCCCCCGTGTTGCCGACCTCGGCCACCAGGCGCGGGGTCGCGTCGTCGGTGCGCCCGGCGGTCACCTCCCCGATCCGGAAGCTCGTCGGCGGTTCGCCGCCCGGGCCCACGTCGAGGTAGGTGCGGACGCCCACCCGGTTGACAAGTGCGACGTTGCCCGACGGGCCGGGCGAGGCCGAGGAGATCTCCGCCCAGATGACGGCGTAACGCTCACCCTTGGAAGCCGTCGGCGGCACCGCGACGGTGGCCGTCACCGGGACGTGGCCGTGCGGCGGCAGCTCCACGGCGGTCCGGTCGAGCCTCATCCAGGAGGTCAGCTCGTTGGGCGTGCGCGCGGGGGCGAACCTGAATCCGGCGTCGCCCACCTGTGCCGCCGCGGCGTAGAGGTCCACGTGCTGCCGGGAGGAGGAGGTGCTGAACACCTCCAGGCGCCTGGTGAAGGTCGTGCCGGGATTGACGTGGTCGACGATGAACGCGTGCGAGCGCGGGTCGTCCAGGCGGTTCTCGGGAATCTCCAGCAGCCGGATCCCGAACCTCCCCTGGCGGTGCCCATGGGCGTCGTCGCCGGTGGCCGCCACGGCGGCCACCGGCGCGAGCATCGCGGTCACGAACAGGCCGGCGGCGGCGAGCCCCCGGACCGGACGATTAGGCAACGGAGTGGTTCACCGTTCCGGTGTAGGTGCCCGCCACGGCCTGAACGGGCACGTTGACCACGATGGTCGGATTCCAGGTCGCCGAGTTGTCACCCGAGCCGCTCGTCTTGCTGTACGCGGTGCGCGGCACGTCGAGCGACTGGGCGGCCGCCGCGTTCGCCTGCCCCGGCACGAACGTGCCGGTGCCGGTGGTCACCGCCATGCCGGACCAGTAGAGGACCGCGCTGTTGGGAACGGTCTCGGCGGTGGTGCCGCCGCCCGTGGTGAAGCCCCCCACGGCGGCCGACACCGTGGCCACCCACGTCGCGTTGAGCGCGGCGCGCTGGTCGGACACCGTGACCGGACCCAGGAGTCCGCTGATCTGACCTCCCGGCACGCCGCTGCCGATGTTCACCGGCCCGTCGGGAACGGTGATCGTCAATCCGTCAGGGGCGGTGACGGTGAAGGTGACGGTCGTGGGACACGTGGTGGACGCCGGACACGTGGCCGCCGCGGCGGGTGACGCGGTCGACGCCACGGACAGCGCCGCCGTCAGCGCCAGCACTGCCACGCCCGCCGACGGCGCGGCGACACTCCTCTTGCACACAGCCGATCTCCTCCGTCGATACGCCGCCCCGTCCGGGCCGCGGTCGGTGACATAGTGGCCGGTCGGCGGCTCGCGGCCGGATCACGCCCAGCGGTGTCTGGAAAGCCTTTGTGATCAAATGACGAGCGGCGGGAACGCCTGGCCAGATGTCCGCGGTCACGCGGCGTCACGGCGTGGCGACGGCCGCGTGCCGCGCCGATGACCTAGCCTGCCGTGGATCGTTCACGGCGAAGATCGGCCGCACGGAGGCGACTCATGCGGCAGGGGCGGCGAGGAAGGCCATATGCGCAAGGTCCGTGCGGATGCCCTGGTCGTCGCGGCGCTGGCCGCGACGACCGCACTGCCGATCGCGCCGCCGATCGCGCCGTTCACCTCTCCACTCGCGCTGGCCGCCGGGCCGGGCACCCGACAGGCGGAACGAGACGGCGTGGGCGGAGCCGAGCTGGTCGCCGTGCGGGCCGACCCCCTGACGATCACCGTGCCGGGCTCGGCCAGTCTCGGCAGCGGAACCCGGGGCGGCACGATCAGCGCCTCCATGGGCACGGTGACCGTGACCGACCAGCGCAACGGCATTCCTCCCTGGACGGCGACCGTGTCCGCGACGAACTTCACCACCGGCAGCGGCACTCCCGCGCAGACCATCACGACCGCGAACGTCGCCTACTGGTCCGGGCCGGTCACCGCGTCGTCGGGCGCCGGAACGCGCTTCCCCGGACAGGCCACCGCCGCCGACCGGGTGCCCCTCACCTCACCGGTCGTCGCCTTCAGCGGACGCAAACAGGTGCCGCCGATGTCGACGAGCTGGCAGCCCACTCTGGTCATCACCATCCCGTCCGGCGCCGCCACCGGCGTCTACACCGGGACCATCACCCATTCGGTGGCCTGACCACCCCGATCCGTCCAGGAGTTGGGTCTCCCGTGACCCGCCACGGACGCGGCGGAGCGGCCTCCGGCGAGGCGGCTCGGACATAGTGAGGCCTCGCCCCCGGCCCCTCATGTCTCCGCTCAGCCGAAGGGATGCCATGCCCCGCTTCTCACGACACCTCCGCCGTCCACTCGCGGCGATGGCGCTGGCTCTGGTGACGGCCGCGCCGTTGTGCAGTGGCCCGCCCGCCACCGCCGACACTCCGGGCCAGCGTCCCAAGCCGCTGCCCCCGTGGGTGCTGATCTGCAAGAAACTGAAGCGGATGCCGGAGCACCGGCACATGCGGTGTCCCGTCCAGCGGCCGCGCCCGCCCGTCCGGCCGTTCCGGTCCGGCGACGTCACGAGGGTTCCGACCGTGACCGAGTTGAACATCCCGACCGGCACCTCGGGCCCTGTCGGCATCACCTCGGGTCCGGACGACGCGCTGTGGTTCGCCGAGAACTACGCCGGCCAGATCGGCCGCGTCACCACGGACGGCGACTTCACCGAATACGCCGTGCCGACCGACGACGCCGAGCCCGCCCACATCGCCACCGGCTCGGACGGCGCCCTGTGGTTCACCGAGTCGGCCGCCGACAAGATCGGCCGCATCACCACCTCCGGAGTCGTCACGGAGTACGCGCTGCCCAACACGGGGTCCTTCCCCTGGGGCATCACCGCCGGCCCCGACGGCGCCCTGTGGTTCGTCGAGATGACCGGCAACAAGATCGGCCGGATCACCACATCGGGGACCATCACCGAGTACGCCCTGCCGACGAGCGGCGCCTTCCCGGTGCGGATCACCACGGGGCCCGACGGCGCCCTGTGGTTCACCGAGTCGTTCACCGGGAAGATCGGTCAGATCACCACGTCGGGGACCATCACGGAGTACGCCGTCCCCTCCTCGGGGGCGACGCCCATCGGGATCGTCACCGGGCCCGACGACAACCTGTGGTACACCGACGCCAACGGGAAGGTCGGCACCGTCACCACCGGTGGCGACTTCACCGAGTACCCGCTGGACGACCCCAACGCCTTCCCGTGGGGCATCACCAGCGGATCCGACGGCAGGCTGTGGGTGGCCGAACAACTCGGCAACGCGGCCGCCAGCGTCACCACCTCGGGGGTCGTCATCGAGTACAACATGCCGACCGTCCTCGCCGGGCCGTTCGACATCACGAGCGGACCGGACGGCAACGTCTGGCTCACCGAGGACTACGTCGACCAGATCGCCAAGGTGACCCTCTGACCGGCCGACCCGGTCCCCGACGGGCCGCCGCCGGGAGCGGCGGCGGCCTCCGCGGTCTCACGACCGCTCAGGGAGCCTCGTCGCCCTCCACGCGCATCACGCTGGCGACCGCCCGGACGGTGTTCAGTTCGCGCAGATCCTCGATCGTGCCGGACAGGGCCGCGTCGCTGGCCCGGTGCGTGACCAGCACGAGCCTGGCGTCGTCGCCCCGCCCCTCCTGCCGCACCGTCTGGATCGACACGTCGCGCCGGGCGAAGATGTCGGCCACCCGGGCGAGCACGCCGGGCTTGTCCGCCACGTCCAGCGACACGTGGTAGCGGGTGACGCTGTCGCCCATCGGGTGGACCTTGAGGTCGGCGTACGTCGACTCCTCGGGGCCGCGGGTGCCGGCGAGGCGGTTGCGGGCCACCGCGACGATGTCGCCCAGCACGGCGCTGGCGGTCGGCGCGCCGCCCGCGCCCGCGCCGTAGAACATCAGCCGCCCGGCCGACTCGGCCTCCACGAAGACGGCGTTGTACGCCTCCCGGACCCCGGCCAGGGGGTGGGACCGCGGGATCATGGCGGGGTGCACGCGGACGCCGGCCGACCGGCCGTCGTCGGAGCGGGCGCAGATGGCCAGCAGCTTGATGACGTACCCCATGCCCTTGGCGGAGGCGACGTCGGCCGCGGTGATGTCCGTGATGCCCTCACGGTAGACGTCGGCCGCCGTCACCCGGCTGTGGAAGGCGATGCCCGCGAGGATCGCGGCCTTGGCCGCGGCGTCGAAGCCCTCGACGTCCGCCGTCGGGTCCGCCTCGGCGTACCCCAGCGCCTGGGCCTCCTCCAGGGCGTCGGTGAACGAGGCGCCGGTGGAGTCCATCTTGTCGAGGATGTAGTTGGTCGTGCCGTTGACGATGCCCAGCACCCGGCGCACCCGGTCACCGGCCATCGACTCGCGCAGCGGCCGCAGCAGCGGGATGGCCCCGGCCACGCTCGCCTCGAAGTACAGGTCGGCGCCGTTCTCCCGGGCGGCCCGGTGGATCGTCGCGCCGTCCTCGGCCAGCAGCGCCTTGTTGGCGCTGACCACCGACTTGCCCCGCGCCATGGCGGCGAGGATCAGCGAGCGGGCGGGCTCGATGCCGCCGATCACCTCGACCACGATGTCGACGTCGTCACGGGTGACGAGGGCCTCGGCGTCGGTCGTGAGCAGCGCGGGGTCGACGTCGGCGTCCCGCTTGCGCCCCAGCCTGCGCACGGCGACGCCGGCCAGCCTCAGCGGCGCTCCTACGCGGGCGGCGAGGTCGTCGGCCTGCTCGCCGAGCAGGCGCACGACCTGCGACCCGACGACGCCGCAGCCCAGCAGCGCGACCCCGAGCGCCGGTTTGGCGTTACTCACGACCCCTCCTCGCTCCGCCGCCGGACCGCCGGCGGCGGCTGGTCACAGCTGCCCCCTGAGCAGGTCGTCCTCGGTCTCCCGGCGGATGATCACGCGCGCCTGGCCGTTGGACACCGCGACGACGGCGGGCTTGGGCAGATAGTTGTAGTTGCTGGCCAGGGACCGGCAGTAGGCGCCGGTGCCTGCGACGGCGATCAGGTCGCCGGGGGCCAGGTCGCCCGGCAGGTGCAGGTCGCGCACGACCATGTCGCCGCTCTCGCAGTGCTTGCCGACCAGGCGCGACAGCATCGGCGCCGCCTGGCTCTCGCGGGAGGCGAGCACCGCCGTGTACTCCGCGCCGTACAACGCGGTGCGGACGTTGTCGCTCATGCCGCCGTCGACGCTCACGTAGGTGCGCAGGCCCTCCACGTTCTTGACGGTACCGGCCTCGTACAGGGTCACGCCGGAAAGGCCCGCGATCGAACGGCCCGGCTCGACCGTGAGGCGCGGCACCGGGAGCCCGGCCGCCTCGCAGACCTTGGTGACGATCTCCCGCAGGCCGTCCGCGATGACCTTGACGTCCAGGGACTCGTCGCCCGTCACGTACGGGATGCCGTATCCGCCGCCGAGGTCCAGCTCGGGGAGCACGACGCCGTGCTCCTCCTTGATGTCGACCAGCAGGGTGGCGAGACGGCGGGCGGCGACCTCGAAGCCGCCGACGTCGGTGATCTGCGAGCCGATGTGCGAGTGCAGGCCGACCAGTTCGAGCTGCGGCAGCGCGAGGATGCGGCGCACCGCCTCCGCGGCGGCGCCGCCGCTGAGCGACAGGCCGAACTTCTGGTCGTCGTGGGCGGTCGCGATGAACTCGTGGGTGTGCGCCTCGACGCCGACGGTCACCCGGATCATGACCTTGGGCCGTACGCCGTGCTTCTCGGCGAGGAAGCCGAGGCGGGCGATCTCCTCGTACGAGTCGACCACGATGTGGCCGACGCCGGTCTGGACGGCCCGCTCCAGCTCCGCGAGCGACTTGTTGTTGCCGTGCAGGGTGATCCGCTCGGGCGGGAAGCCCACGCTGAGCGCGACGGCGAGCTCGCCCGCGCTGCACACGTCGAGGCCGAGCCCCTCCTGGTCGATCCAGCGGGCGACCTCCCGGCACAGGAACGCCTTGGCCGCGTAGTGGACCTCTCCGTCGTGGAAGGCCGATCGGTACTCGCGGCAGCGGGAGCGGAAGTCCTCCTCGTCGACGACGTACAGCGGTGTGCCGAACTCCTTCGCCAGGTCGCGTACGTCGATGCCGCCGATGGTGACGACTCCGCCGGTGCGGCCCGACGTTCGCGGCCAGATGGCCGGTTCGAGCGCGTTGAGGTCGGCGGGCGTGTGCGGCGGACGCTCCTCGGGCGGTCCGGCGGTCACGGCGACGATCGTGGAGGCGGCGTGCAGGTCGCCGGCTGGGTGGGCGAATCGACTCACCCGCACGAGGCTAGCCGACCCGGCGATTCTCCCGCGCCCGCTGCTCACCCTGCGAGACAACGTGTGGAAGATATTCTGCGACACAGGTCATCAGACGTACTGTTTCCGGCCCTCTTACGGTTATGTTCAGATTTTGCGGGGCGGGGTGAGGCCGAGTTCCCGCAGGCCCGTGGCGAGCACCGCGCGCACCGCGTCCCCCATCCGCACCCGCGCGGCGTGGACGTCCGACGGCTCCTCGTCGCCCCGGGGGATCGGCGAGGCGTGCTCGAAGGCGTCGTGGTAGGCCGCGGCCAGCCGTTCGAGATACGCCGGCCAGCCCGGATCACGGCTCTCCCGCCTGCTCGGCAGCTCCGCCAGGACCCGCAGCACCGCCCGGTCGTACGGGCCGTTCAGCCGTCCGGGCCGCACGCCGGCCCCGGTCGCGACGCCGAGATCGCGTGCCCAGCGCCGTACGGCCTCCGCCCGCGCGTACGCGTATCTGACGGCGAAGCCGGGGTTGTCCCACGTGCGGGGGAAGTCCGGCCACGGCCCCGCGCCGTCCGCCGGGCAGGACGGGGCCGTCTCCACGGGTTCGGCGGACGGGACGTCGTCGAGGACGTCTTCCGGTCCGGTGACGGCGATGACGAGGAAGCCGTTCGGCCGGACGTCCACCCGCCCGACCCCCGGGACGGCCCGGAGCCGTCCGGCCAGCCGCTCCGCCGTCTCCTTCGCGGGCGCACCGCTCCCCCGCAGCGCCGCCGCCGAGGCGAACGTCGCCTCCCGCTCCCACGACCCCTGGGGCACGGGCGGCGAGCCGAGGACGGCGGCCAGCGCCCCGATGATCATTCGCCGGCCTCCACGGGTGGCGTCCGGCGCCCGTGGTCTCGTTCGGCATGGCCGGCGGTGGTCATCGCCGCCAGCCTAAGGCCGGAGCCGGGGGCGGTCAGAGCAGGAGAGCGAGGGGCTCGGCCGGGACGTACCCCTCCAGGCGCGCCGAGGAGAGCAGCGCGCCCTCCGCCGAGTCGCGGACGCAGACGTAGGAGTAGCGGTCGGCCGAGTAGACCCGCACCCCGTCCGTACGGCACTGCCGCATCAGGACCTCGCCCCACTCCTCCGAGACGTCGGCGAGGCCGAGGTCGGTGAGGGTCTGGCGGCGGGCCAGGACGGTGCCCCCGGCGACCTCCGGCAGGAACCGGTGCTCGGCCCCCGGCTGACGGAGCAGCGTCGCCCCGGTTCCGGGCAGGTGCGCGTAGAAGGACGCCTTTCCCAGCACCTCGGCGTCGGTGGAGGCGAAGTGCCGGACGAGGTCGGCCAGGTAGTGTTCGCCGTACAGGTCCCTGGGGTCGAGCACCGCCACGTGGTCGCCGTCGGCCAGCCGGACGGCGCGGTCGAGGGCGGCGCCCCGGGTGATCGGCTCCTCGGTGACGCGGACCACGACGTCGAGGCCGGGGCACGCCTGGCGGACGGTCTTGTCCACCAGCCCGGCGTCCAGGCCCTCCGCGACGATCACGAGCTGGCCGGGCCGGTCGATCTGGCGGGACACCTGGGCGAGCAGGTGGTCGAGCTCGGCCTGACCGGCGACCGCGGCGACCGCCGTGATCACGCCGCTGCCCCGCACGCTGGGCACGCCCAGCGTGTCGAGGATCGGGTCGAGCAGCGGCGTCACGCCGGCGCCGGCCCGCCAGGCGAGATGGGCCTCCCTGGCCAGCCGTTCGGCGTCCGCCATGAACATCTCGGCCGCCGCGACGATCTCCTCGCCCTTGGCCCCGGCCCGCACCTGGAGCACCGGGGTGCCGCAGGCCGTGACCTCTCCTATCGTCCTCGGCTCGGCGTCGGCGCCCGCGATCACTAGGGCCGGCTGCCGGTAGGCCGTCAGCACGTCGTCGTACGCCGTGTCGTCGTCGCCCTGACCGGCCAGCGGCCTCCAGGCGGCCGATCCGTCGCCGGGAGGGGTGACGGTGCCGAGGGTGACGATCTCCCCCGTACGGCCGCCCTCCGCCGGGATGGGGTTGTGCACCCGGGGCTGGATCGCGTGCGGGAGCACGCCGATCCGGTCGTGCCGCAGCGCCGAGCGCCACTCGCGGGCCCGGGCCTCGGTGGTGGTCAGCACCCACTCGAAGTGCTCGGCCGCCGGGACCCCCCGCGACACCGCGCCTCCGGAGTGCCAGAAGACCGTCTTGATCCCGCGCTTGCGGCAGGCCGCCACCAGGTCACGCAGCGCCCGCGTCTCCCCGGCCAGCGCCTCCAGCCAGCGTCCGCCGTTCCCCTGGCGCGGGCCGGGCCGTACGGACTCGACGAACAGCACGTGCGGCCGCTGCTGGTCGAGCATGGCCTCCCAGTTGTCCGGGCCGAAGTTGGTCACCAGCCGCCACTCGTACCGCAGCAGCGCCTCGGTCTGCCGGTCGACGATCGCGGCGACCGTCATGTACGGCCGCGCCGTCGGGCCCTTGGGCACGACGAAGTGCTCGGCGAGCGGCGCGGAGACCTGCGGGGGCTTCGGCTGGGGCGCGGCCGGAATGGCCTTCGCCTCGTCGACGACGGGGATCTCCGGCTTGAAGTCCGAGCGCCTGGGCGCCGGGCGCTTCCTGGCCGGCGCCTTCAGTGTCTTGGCCACCGAACCGGGGTTCTTGCTGTGGATCGCGTCGCCGAGCTTGCTCCACCGGCTGTCCTGGAGCGAGGCGAGCTTCCAGTTCGCCACCTCGGTCTGGTAGCGCTGCTCGGCGAGTTGCTTGGCGAGCTGCCTGTTCTGCCGCTCCGCCGTCTTGAGCCGCGCCTCGGCCTCGCGCGTCTTCGTCACGGCCTCGGCCTCCGCGCGCGCCACCTCCTCCAGCCGCCGCTGGTAGTCGGCGATCAGCCGGGTGAGCTCCGCCGCTCCCGCCGCCCGCTCCACCGCCTCCGCCAGCGCCCGCCGCAGCGCCTCCGGGTCGCTCCGCTCAGGCTGTCCGGCTGCCGATTCGCTCAGCTCGCTCATAAGGGGTGACTCCGCGGTAGGCCATCAGGACGCAAGTCACAATATTCGCAGAACCCCCTGATCATTCTCAGCCGGAGCCGACGCCTCGTCCGTCCGCGAATCACCTTGACCGGCGACCGGACGACCACGCACCCCGCGACCACTCCGCCCACGGAACCCGCGACCAACACATCCGCGATCACGCGGCCAACTTTTCACGCGACTCCCGACCAGCGGTTCACGTACCGAGCGACCAGATGACCACGCCATCTGCGACCGAACTTTCATCGATCATGCGACCAACGTTTCACCTGATGCCCTCACGTGCCATCCTGAGCTGGTGAGAAGCACCTCGCAGACCCCTCTCGGCCGCGTCGTTCCCCGGCATGCGGAAAAGCCCGCCGCGGACGCACTGAGCGACACGCGTGTCGTGCTGGTCAACGGCGCCCGCCAGAGCGGCAAGAGCACGCTCGTACGCCTCCTGGCGAAGGGGAGGACCGCGGAATGGCGCAACCTGGACACCCTTGTCGCACGACAGGCGGCGCAGGAGGACCCAGCGGGTTTCGTGGCGTTTCCCGACCTTATGGTGATCGACGAGATCCAGCGGGTGCCCGAGCTGTTGCTGGCCATCAAGGAGCAGGTGGACAGCGATCCCCGGCCAGGACGCTTCCTGCTCACCGGAAGCGCCCGCGTGCTGGGGTTGCGGGCCCTTCCCGACACGATGCCGGGGCGCATGGAGACCATCGAGCTGTGGCCCTTCTCGCAAGGCGAGATCGACGGCGCTCCGGACGGGTTCGTGGACGTCGTCTTCGCCGAAGGCGAGAACCTGCGTCACACGTCCACGCTGTCACGCGCCGATTACGCGGAACGGGTCGTGCGGGGTGGCTTCCCCGAGGCGGTGGCACGTGAGAATGCGCGCAGGCGCGAGCGCTTCTTCGACTCGTACGTCTCGGACCTCATCGCCCGAGACGTCAGTCAGTTGTCGGAGATCGAGCGGACGGCCGAGATGCGCGCCCTGGTGCGGTCGGTGGCCGCCCGGTCGGGACAGTTGCTCGTCGGCAGCTCTCTCGGTGGGGCCGTGGGGCTGTCCACCGCGACCGTGAACCGCTACCTCGGCCTGCTCGAAGAAGTGTTCCTGATCAAGCGCGTCCCCGCCTGGTCACGCAATCTGAGCAACCGAGCGGTCGGCACCCCCAAGGTGGCCTTCGTCGACTCCGGCGTGGCCGCGAACCTGCTGGGCGCCGACGCCAGAAGCCTGGTACGACCCGACGGCCAGTTCGGGCCGCTGCTGGAGGGTTTCGTCCTCATGGAGCTCGCCCGCCAGCTCACCTGGTCGGACGAGCGGGTGGAGCTCTTCCACTACCGGACCAAGGACAAGGTCGAGGTCGACGCGGTGCTGGAGAACCGGCAGGGCCGCGTCGTCGGCGTCGAGGTCAAGGCGTCCTCGACCGTACGCGCCGACGACTTCCGTGGCCTGCGGCACCTCGCCGACCGCCTGGGCGACGACTTCGTGGCCGGCGTCGTCCTCTACACCGGCACGCAGACCCTCCCCTTCGGCCCGCGCATGCGCGCGGTGCCGGTCAGCGCCCTCTGGCAGGTCTGACGGCCGGTTCGAGCCCAGGACCGGCTGAGCCCCGCCACCGAAGGCGGTGCCCCGGGGCTCGGGAGGTCCGTAGACTCGGCTGCGGTTCAAGGGAGGGCAAACCGTGCGCAAGGGTGAGTGGCCGCGATTCCAGGCCAGGCCGTACGTCTGCGGGGCCGTCGGCCCCTACGAGCAGGCCAGGCTCGACCTGCTGGCGCGCTCGGGGCCCGCCGTCCAGGCCGCGCACACCGCACCGGAGGCCGCGCTGCTCGCCTCCGCCCCCCTGGCGCCGTACGCGTCGGGTCCCGAGGCGACGGCGTACGCCTGGGAGGGCCGGCGGCCGGAGGCCGCGCCGGGCGCGAACGGATGGCTGCGGGTCGCGGAGACGTACGAGACCCCGGGGCTGGTGGACGGTCCGGAGACGGTGGTCCTGCACACCGGCGGGCTGGGCCTGATCGACGTCTACTACCTCGCCGACGGGGACGCGGTCTACTTCTCCTCGCTCATCGAGCCGCTCCTCGCGCTGGCCCGGCGGCCGTACGAGGTGAACTGGGACGCGTGGGCGGCGATCCTGCGGCTGACCTACCCGCTGCTGGAGGACACGCCGTACCGCCAGATCCGGCGCCTGCCGGGCGCGACCGCGCTGACCTGGTCGCGGCGGGAGCGCACGCTCCGCGTCGACCGGCGCGCGCCGCGCTGGGTGCGGGAGGAGCCGGTCGACCGCGGCGTGACGGCCGGCGACCTGGTCACGTTGCTGCACGACGCGCTCGCGCCGTACGAGCGGGTGCTGGTGCCGGTGAGCGGCGGGTACGACTCGCGGCTGCTGGCCAGCGTCGCGATGGCGCGGAAGATGGACGTCGAGTCGTGGACCACCAGCCCCGACGACGGCCTGGACCACGACATCGACTTCGCCCGCTACATCACGCGTGAGCTCGGCATCCCCCACCGGATCGTCCCGCAGCACCCGGAGAGGTACCCCGACGAGGCGCTGTGGGCGGCCCGCCGCCTGGAGTACCTCACCAGCCACCACGCCTGGTACTCCCCCTTCGCCAGGGAGGTGCACGCGGCGGGCCGGGCGCTGGTGGACGGCCTCGCGGGCGGCCCGCTGATGAAGAACTTCCTGATCACGGCGGACGCCGTCGGCGCGGGGACGGGCGCGTCCCGCCGCGCGGCGCTGCTGAAGGCGCTGGCGACCGGCGACGCCCACATCCCCGTGCTGGGCGAGCAGGCCGCCGCGTGGATGGACGACCGGGTGGGCGCGGCCTTCACGCGGGCGACCTCGATGCTGCACGGCCACCGGGCCGAGCTGCCGCTGAGCGTGCTCCACACCCGGACCGTGCGGGGCATCGCCCGCTCCCCGGTCAACCTCGTCGGCCCCGAGGCCACCCCGGTCTTCCCGTTCCTGCACCCGGAGTTCTTCGACGCGGCGCTGTCGGTGCCGGTCGCGGCGAAGGAGGGCGGGAAGTTCTACCGGGAGGTCCTGCGGGCCGCCAACCCCCGGGTGGCCGCGCTGCCGTCCACGAACACACCGCTGCTGCCCAACCGCCGGGTGCCGCTGCGCTCGAACGGCCCGGCCGCCCGCGAGTGGAACCACAGAATGCTGGTCAAAGCCACGGAAATCCCGGGCCTGATGTCGCCCCAGATGCTGGAGGCGGTCGCCGCCGGACCGGACGCGCTGACCGCCTTCGGCTCGTGGAACTCGCGGTTCTGGCTGCGGGCGCTGGTGGCGTTCGGGGCGTGGCTCACCGACTACGAAGACCTGCTCGGCGACCTCACCCCGCCCTGGAGTCTCCGCCCCGCGGCCGCCGTACCCACCCCGTCGTAGAAGCTCACCCCTATAGGGGTTACGGCCCCGCACAGTTCGGATACGCGGGTTGTGATCGCCGTACGTGATCACCTGTAAGCAGGTAAAAACCGCATGTTAGGGGGGTGTCAGGCTTTCCAGTCAGGCCTATACCGATGGTACTTTTGGCCAAATAGAGCCAAACAACACGGCGTGAGCTTCAAAGCTCGGGTGTGACCTGACCACGCGCCCCTTCTTTCCTCAAGCGAGAACCGAATGAACGCTGCTGCGCCCTGCCCTGACCCGGTTCCCGGGTCGTCCGGCGATCTCCCGGAGATCACCGACTTCGCCTCGCAGGACCCCCGCTGGTACAAGCGCGCGGTCTTCTACGAGGTGCTCGTACGCGGCTTCAAGGACTCCAACGGCGACGGCACCGGCGACCTGCGCGGGCTGACCGAGAAGCTCGACTACCTCTCCTGGCTGGGCGTCGACTGCCTCTGGCTGCTGCCGCTCTACCAGTCCCCGCTCAGGGACGGCGGATACGACATCGCCGACTACCTCAAGATCCTTCCGGAGTTCGGCGACCTCGGCGACTTCGTGAAGCTGATCGAGGCGGCCCACGAGCGGGGCCTGCGGGTCATCACCGACCTCGTCATGAACCACACCAGCGACCAGCACCCGTGGTTCCAGGCGTCCCGTACCGATCCCGACGGCCCGTACGGCGACTTCTACGTGTGGTCGGACGACCCCACGAAGTACTCCGGCGTCCCCATCGTCTTCGTGGGCACCGAGGAGTCGAACTGGACGTACGACCCCGTGCGCAAGCAGTACTACTGGCACCGGTTCTTCCACCACCAGCCTGACCTGAACTACGACAACCCGGACGTCCAGGCGGCGATGATGGAGGTCATCCGCTTCTGGCTCGACCTCGGCGTCGACGGGTTCCGGCTGGACGCGGTGCCGTACCTGTTCGAGCGCGAGGGCACCTCCTGCGCCGGGCTGCCCGAGACGCACGCCTACCTCAGGAGCATCCGCGCCGAGGTGGACCGGATCTACCCCGACCGGGTGCTGCTGGCCGAGGCCAACGGCTGGCCGGAGGACGTGGTCGAGTACTTCGGCGACCCCACCCGGGGCGGCGACGAGTGCCACATGGCCTTCCACTTCCCGCTGATGCCGCGGATCTTCATGGCCGTGCGCCGGCAGAGCCGCGAGCCGATCTCCGAGATCATGTCGCGGACCCCCAAGCTGCCGGAGAGCGCCCAGTGGGGCATCTTCCTCCGCAACCACGACGAGCTGACGCTCGAGACCGTGACGGAGGAGGAGCGCGACTACATGCACGCCGAGTACGCCAAGGACCCGCGCATGCGCGCGTACCTGGGCATCCGGCGGCGCCTGGCCCCCCTGCTGGACAACGACAGGGACCAGATCGAGCTGTTCACCGCGCTGCTGCTCAGCATGCCGGGCTCGCCGGTCATGTACTACGGCGATGAGATCGGCATGGGCGACAACATCTGGCTGGAGGACCGCGACGCGGTCCGCACGCCGATGCAGTGGACCCCCGACCGCAACGCCGGGTTCTCCGAGGCCGACCCCGGACGGCTGTACCTGCCCGTGGTCATGGACCCGGTGTACGGCTACCAGGCGGTCAACGTGGAGGCCCAGATCAAGAGCGAGTCGTCGCTCCTCCACTTCACCCGGCGGATGCTGCAGATCCGGCGCGAGCACCCGATCTTCGGCACCGGCGCCTACACCGAGCTGTGGTCGCCGAACCCGAGCGTGCTCGCCTTCCTGCGGGAGGAGGGCGACGACGTGGTCCTGTGCGTCAACAACCTGTCGCGCTTCGCCCAGCCGGTCGAGCTCGACATGCGGCGCTTCGCGGGCGTCACCCCGGTCGAGTGCCGCGGCGGGGTCGCCTTCCCCACGATCGGCGACCTGCCCTACCTGCTCACGCTGCCGGGGTACGGCTTCTACTGGCTGTCGCTGCGCCGGGCCCCGGGCGACCACGCCCCGGACGCCTGAGCCGTACGCTCAGCGGGCGGTGACGGGCACCTGGGCCCGCGCCGCCCGGCGGGCGGGGATCAGCGCCACCAGCGACGCGGCGCCGATCGCGATCAGGAGGGCGGCGGCGAGCATCCCGGGCGTCGGCGCGCGGCCGATGCCCGCCCCGACGCCGCTGCCCCGGCCCTCCAGGTCGATCAGCGCCCGCGACCAGAACGCCCCCGCCGCGGCCCCGGCCACGACCCCCACCGCCGCCGGCAGACCGGCGGCGGTGACCAGGGTGGCCGTGACCTGGCGGGGGGTGAGGCCCATGGCCTTGAGCACCGCCAGGTCGAGAAGGTGGTCGCGCAGGCCGAGGGCGCTGGCCGTGAGCAGGTTGGCCAGCCCGATCAGGGCCAGCACGACGACCAGCGCGACGATGATCACCCGGACGACCGCCAGCCGCTCGGCCGGGTTCACCGCCCGGGAGACCTCCAGCCCCTGCTCCTGCAGGCGTGCGCGCACCTGCGCCGCGTCGGCGCCCGGCCGCAGCACCAGGGCGTAGAACCCGGGCGGCAGCGCGTCCTTCGCCGCCAGGCTGTCCAGCCCGAACGACAGCACCTCGCCGTCCTGCTCGGGCTCGATCACCCGGCCCACGATCCGCACGATCAGCGGCGTGCCGCCGATCGTCATCCGGACCCGGTCGCCGACCCGCACGCCGAGCAGGTCGAGCAGTCCCTGCCCGGCCACCGCCTCGCCCCGGTCGGCGAACATGCGGCCCTCCACGACCGGGAAGGGGTACGGGTCGGAGGAGAGGCCGAGGGCCCGGGTCCGCACGGTCCTCGTCTGCCAGGGCACGAGCGCGTCGAGTTCGGCCCCCGGATACGCCGCGACCACGTCCGGGTCGGCCATCACCCGCTGCCGGGCCTCCTCCGCGGTCATGTCGCCCGGCCGGATGCTCAGCGCCGCGGCCTGTCCCACCCTCTCCGGGTGGCGGCCGAAGTCGTCCAGCGTCGCCCAGCAGCCGAGCCCGATGGTGATCAGCATCATCGGCAGGGCCACCCCGCAGGCCGTGAGCGCGGCGGGCGTCCTGCGGGTGAAGGCGTCCCTGGCTCCGAGGACGAGCGCGGGCGGCAGCCGTACGAGCAAGGCGACCCTGGCCAGCCGGGACAGGCGCCCACGCGGCGGCGCGGCGGGGGCGGCCGGGAGCGGCGGGACGCGCCCGCCGCGCCAGGCCGGGACCAGGACCGCCACCAGCACCGCCAGCGCCGTCCCCGCGACGATCGCCGCGAGGGGCCCGGCCGACAGCGGCACCGCGACCGTCTCCCCCATCGCGTACGCCGTGACCAGCCGGGCGGCGAGCACGCCGAGGGCGATGCCGAGCAGCCCCAGGGTGCCGTGCTCGGCGAGGAGCATCCGGACGACCTGGCCCCGGGTGAACCCGAGCGACTTGAGCGTGGCGATGTCGCGTAACTGGGTCAGCACCCGGCCGCCCGCCGCGTTGGCGAGCGCGAGCGCGGCGGCGACGAGGCCGGCGACGCCGAACAGCGCGAGCAGCAGGCCGAGCAGCCGGTCGTCCAGCTCCATGGAGGCGCGCACCTCGCGCCAGGTCGTCACCCGCTGCACCTGGTTGCGCAGTGTGAAGACGGCACGCTGGACGACGAGGTCGGTGTCGGCGGGATCGGCCAGCCGCAGCCCGGTCACGGCCTCCGTACGGCCGGGCGCGGGCTCCACGACGTCGAGGGTCTGGCCGAGCGTCCAGGCCAGGCCGGGGGTCCACTCGGGGTAGAAGCCCTGGTCGCCGCTCTCGGCCAGCCCGGCGACGGTCAGCCGGTGGGTCGCGCCGTTCAGGCCGGTGACGGTGAACGGGCTGCCGGGCCGCAGGCCGAGGGCGCGGGCGAACGACCGCTCGACGACCACCCCGTCCGGGCTGCGCGCGTCGAGCCAGCGGCCCTCGCGCGGCAGCGGGCGCGCCACGGAGGTGAAGGCGGCCGGCGTCTCCCGCAGGGTGATCGGCACCCGCCGCCCGGCGGTGGCGAGCGTGGCGGGCGCGCTGCGGTACGGCCCGGCCACGTCGGTCACGCCGGGCAGGCCGCGCAGGGCGGACACGTCGGGGACGTCCTTGCTGTGGATCCAGATGTGCGCGCCGTGGCCGCGCTCGAACAGGCCCCGCCAGGGGTTGGTGCCGCCCTCCAGCAGCGTGGCCGCGACGATCAGGGCGGTGACGATGCCCGCGACCGCGAGCACCGTGAGCGCCGCCTGGCCCCGGCGGGCCCGCAGGTCCGCGCGGATCCAGCGCAGCTCCGCGCTCCTCGGCACGGTCAGGTCACCCCTTCGCGGTCGTCTCGTGGCTGCCCGGAGCGCATCCGGTTCAGCTCCGGAGTTCGACGACGTCCCCGGCCCCGCCGGGCGGCCGCCGGCGCACGCGGGGGATGGCGCCGTCGTCGACGATCTGGCCGTCGAGCAGGCTGACGACGCGGTCGGCCATGCTCGCGACGCGCGCGTCATGGGTGACCAGCACGATCGTCTGCCCCTGGCGGTGCACGCGCCCGAGCAGGCGCAGCACGTCGCGGGTGTTGCGGCTGTCGAGGTTGCCGGTGGGCTCGTCCGCGAGCAGCAGCCGGGGCTGGTTGGCGAGCGCGCGGGCCAGCGCCACCCGCTGCTGCTCGCCCCCGCTGAGCTGCGCGGGCGCGGCGTCCGCCCGGTCGGCCAGGCCCAGCTCGCCGAGGAGGTACTCGCGCCGCTCGCGGGCGTGCCGGGGCGAGGCGCCGCCGAGCAGCGCGGGAAGCTCGACGTTGTCGGCCACGGTCATGTTGCCGACGAGGTTGAAGAACTGGAAGACGAACCCGATCTGCTCCCGGCGCAGCACCGCCCAGCCGCTCTCCGACAGCGTGTCCGCCCGCCTGCCGTCCAGCCAGATCTCGCCGCTGGTCCGAGTGTCCAGGCCGCCGATCATGTGGATCAGGGTGGACTTGCCCGATCCGGACGGCCCGGTGACCGCGACGAACTCCCCCGCCTCCACCGTCAGGTCGACCCCGCGTACGGCCGGCACGGGCAGCCCGCCGGTCTGGTAAATCTTGACCAGGTTGACCACCCGGACGACGGGTGTGTCCGACATACCGCCCACCCTAACCGCGTCGCGCCGCCGCCTCGCCCGCGTCGCGCCGCACCGGATCGTGACTGGGCGCGCCCGGCCGCGGGATCACTGCAGCTCCTCCTGACAGCGCTCCAGCCAGTCGAGGTCGGCCTGCAGGTGGAGCATCGCGCCCTCGATGAGCAGGAGGGCCGCGCGGTTGGCCGGATCGGTCCGCTCGGCCAGCTCGGCCAGCTCGCCCAGGTCCCTCATGAGCGAAAGGTAGTGCCGGCGCTGCCGGTTCACCAGGGCCATGCGGTCGGCCAGGCCCGTCAGCGGGGCGAGCACGAGCTTCATGAAGAACTCGTCGCGGACCCGGGGGCCCTCGGTGGGCTCGTCCACCCAGGTCTCCAGCGCCTCCCGCCCGGCCGCGGTGATGTAGTAGACCTTCTTGTTCGGCCGGTTGGCCTGCTCCACGTCGACCGCGCGGACGTACCCGTCCTTCTCCAGCCGGCCCAGCGTCACGTAGATCTGGCCGATGTTGGGCGAGGGATAGGCGATGCCGAAAATCGTCTCAAGTGCCTGTTTGAGCTCGTACCCATGGGCAGGTTCCTTCGCCAGGAGCGCCAGCAGCGCCTGCCGCACGCGCCCACCCCCAGACCGTCAGCAGTTACCGGAGCGTTACCCGCCCATCCGTTGACGGTCACATTATCGCTATGCATAACATGCATGCACCTACCTAACACGTATGTAACCGTTTTTTCACGCGGAGGCCATATGGTTCGCCGAGCCGTCGCCGTCCTGGCCGCCTTCCTGGTGGCCGGATGCGCGGGGCTCACGGACACCGGAGCCGGCCCCACGACCGGCACCGGGGGCACCGGGCCGATCACGCTCGCGATCGGCCGCGACACCACCGCCTACCTCCGCCCGCTGCTGGACCGGTGGAACCAGGGCCACCCGGACGAGCGGGTCACGCTGCTCGAACTGCCCGAGGCGTCCGACGAGCAGCGCGCCCAGATGGTGGCGAACCTGCAGGCCCGCAACGACGTGTACGACGTGCTCGCGCTCGACGTGATGTGGACGGCCGAGTTCGCCGACGCCGGGTGGATCGTGCCACTCGACCGCAGCCTGTTCCCCCTCGACAAACTGCTCGGAGGGGTCGCGGACACCGCGATTTACCGCGACCGGCTGTGGGCGGCGCCGTACACGAGCAACGCCGGGTTGCTCTACTACCGGTCCGACATCCTGAAGAAGGAGCACCTCAAGCCGCCCAGGACCTGGGCGGAGCTGCGCGACCAGGCCAGGCGCCTGGGCGCGAAGTATCACATCGGGGGGTACGCCGGGCAGTTCCTGCCGTACGAGGGGCTGACCGTCAACTTCGCCGAGGCCGTCCAGTCGGCGGGCGGGTCCATCCTCAGCCCGGACGCCCGCACGGTCACGATGGACCTCGGCAGCGCGCGGGCCGCGCTCGGCTTCCTGGTCGGCGGCGTCAAGGAGGGGTGGATCCCCCGCGAGGCGCTGACGTACAAGGAGGAGGAGTCGCGGCTCGCCTTCCAGGAGGGGCGGCTGCTGTTC
This sequence comes from Microbispora sp. H10670, assembly GCF_014161385.1. NCBI lineage: Bacteria > Bacillati > Actinomycetota > Actinomycetes > Streptosporangiales > Streptosporangiaceae > Microbispora > Microbispora sp. H10670. The sequence goes on from NZ_JABBWW010000019.1 coordinate 155,389, forward strand.
GCCCGCAACTGGCCCCACGCGTACGGACCGGCCACCCACTCCCCGCTCGCCGGGAAGTTCGCGGTCACCCGCCTGCCCGGCCTGAACGGGCCCGGGTCCAGCTCGCTCGGCGGCTACAACCTCGCCGTCAGCGCGTTCTCCAAGCGGCAGAAGTCGGCCCTCGACTTCATCCGCTACTTCACCGGCCGGGACAACGAACGGCTCGTCCTCACCGAGGGGTCGTTCCCCCCGGTCTGGGCGGACCTGTACGACGACCCGGAGCTCATCAGGCGGTTCCCCTACCTGCCCGTGCTCAAGGAGGCCATCCTCTCGGCGCGGCCCAGGCCGGTGACCGCCGGCTACAACCAGGTCAGCCTGGTCATCTCCAGCGCCGTGTCCGGCGCGCTCGCACTCGCCAAACCCGTAGACGAGACCGTCGCCGACCTGAAACAGGGGCTCGGCGAGGTCATCCAGCCCGGAGGATAGATATGCGGAAACTTCCCCCCATCATGGTCGCGTGCCTCGCTCTCGCCGCCGCCGCGGCGTGCGGCAGCGACTCCGGCGGCGACACCGGCTCCGGCAGCGCGCCGGCGGCCTCGGGCGCCCCCTCGGCCGCCGGAGGCGACAAGCCCCTGGCGGGAGAGAAGATCGAGATCGCCGCGAAGTGGACCGGCGACGAGCAGGCCAACTTCGAGAAGGTGCTGAAGGCGTTCGAGGAGAAGACCGGCGCCACCGTCACCTACGCCTCCACCGGCGAGGACACCGGCGCCTACCTCGGCCCCCGCATCGAGGGCGGCAACCCTCCGGACGTCGCGATCCTGCCCCAGCCGGGCCTGGTGCAGCAGTACGCCGACGAGAACGCGCTGAAGCCGCTGAGCCCCGAGGTGCAGGCGCAGATCGACCAGAACTACACGCCGTACTGGAAGGATCTCGGCTCGGCCAAGGGGCAGGTCTACGGCGTGCTCGTCAAGGCGGCGCACAAGTCGCTCATCTGGTACCGCCAGGGCGCCTTCGACGACGCCGGGGCGCAGCCCGCGTCCACCTGGGACGACCTCATCAAGAACGCGCAGACGCTGAGCGACTCGGGCGTCGCGCCGTTCGCCCTGTGCGCGGCCTCCGGCTGGACGCTCACCGACCTGTTCGAGAACGTCTACCTCTCCTCCGCCGGCCCGGAGAACTACGACAAGCTGGCCAAGCACGAGATCCCGTGGACCGACCCCTCGGTCAAGACGGCCCTGGAGAAGATGGCGCAGATCTTCGGCAAGAAGGAGTTCATGCTCGGCGGCTCGTCCGGCGCGCTGCAGACCGACTTCCCGACCTGCGTCACCCAGGTGTACGGCCAGAAGAAGGCCGCGATGGTCATCGAGGCCGACTTCGTCGCCGCCTCCGTCGGGCAGTCGGGCGCGAAGGTCGGCGAGGACGCCAAGATCATGCCGTTCCCCAAGGCGGGCGACACCGCACCCGTCGTCCTCGGCGGCGACGTCGGTGTGGCGATGAAGGACACCAAGGGCGCGATGGCGCTGCTCGAGTTCCTGGCCAGCAAGGAGGGCGGCGAGGTCTGGGCGAAGCAGCCCGGCTACCTCTCCCCCAACCGCAACGTCTCCCCCGACAACTACCCCGACGACCTCACCAAGCAGCTCGCCCAGACGATCATCTCGGCCGGTGAGTCGGTGCGGTACGACATGTCCGACCTCGCCCCCAGCGCCTTCGGCGGCACCGACGGCAAGGGCGAGTGGAAGGACCTGCAGGACTTCCTCCGCAACCCCTCCGACGTGAAGGGCGCGCAGGAGAAGCTCGAGGCCGACGCCGCCAAGGCCTTCAAGAAGTAGAGGGGGGACGGCCGTGACCGAACGGTTGGACGGCCCGCAGGCCTCCGGCGGCGACGACTCCGCCGCCGGGGCCTCCTCCGGACCGCACGACACCCCCGCGGAGCCCGTCCAGGGCTCCGCCGACCCGGCCCCGGCGGAGCCGTCCGCGCGCCTGGGGACGGCCGAGGCCGCGCCGGACGAGCCGCCCGCCGGCCCCGCGGCGGCGGGCTTCCCGACCTCCGCCCCGCCCGGCGCCGTCGCCACGGCGCGCACGGCGACGTCCCCGCCCGCGCGGCTGGGACCGTCGCCGCGGCTGGCGGTGATGTTCCTGCTGCCCGCGGTGCTACTGCTCGCCGCGTGGATGATCTATCCGCTGATCTACTCGATCTGGCGCAGCCTGTACGACGCGACCGGCGGCACCTTCGTCGGGCTGCGCAACTACATCTCGATCTTCACCGACTCCGGGACGCTCACCACGATCAGGAACAACGTCATCTGGGTCGTGGTGGCCCCCGTCATCGTCACCGCGCTCGGCCTGATCTTCGCGGTGCTCACCGAGCGCATCCGGTGGTCGACGGCGTTCAAGCTCGTGCTGTTCATGCCGATGGCCGTCTCCCTGCTCGCCGCGGGCGTCATCTTCCGCCTCGTCTACGAGCAGGACCCGGACAAGGGCGTCGCCAACGCCATCATCACCACCGTCCACGACACGTTCTCCGCGAGCGCCGGCTATCCCGGCGCCCGGCCCCGGGACAACGACCAGGCGCCCGCGGTCGCGCAGGGCGGCGCGGTGGTGACCCGGCAGCCGGCGCGGCCGGGGACCCCGGTGCTGATCCCGCTCGTCGGCCTGACCCAGGACGTGGTCAAGGACGCCGCGCCCGCCAAGGCCGCCACCGGCGGGGACGGCCTGAGCGGCACCGTGTGGCTCGACGTCGTACGCGGCGGCGGAGGCACGCTCAACCAGGTCGACCCCCAGGAGAAGGGCCTGGCCGGCGTGACGGTCGAGGCGGTCTCCGGCGGGGTGGTCAAGGCGACGACCGAGACGGCCGCCGACGGCACGTTCCGCTTCGCCGGACTGCCCGCCGGGTCCTACGACGTACGGCTGCCGCAGTCGAACTTCACCGCGCCCTTCAACGGCATCACCTGGCTGGGGCCGTCGCTGATCACTCCCGCGATCATCGGCGCGTACATCTGGGTGTGGGCCGGCTTCGCGATGGTGCTCATCGCCGCGGGCCTTTCGGCGATCCCGCGCGACGCCCTGGAGGCGGCCCGCATCGACGGCGCCACGGAGTGGCAGGTGTTCCGCAGGATCACCGTCCCCCTGCTCGCGCCGGTCCTGCTGGTCGTCTTCGTCACGATGATCATCAACGTGCTGAAGGTCTTCGACCTGGTGTTCATCATCGCGCCCGGCTCGGTGCAGCCGCAGGCCAACGTGATCGCGCTGGAGATGTGGCGGGTCTCGTTCGGCGGCGGCGGCAACCAGGGCATGGGTAGCGCGCTGTCGATCTTCCTGCTCCTGCTGGTGGTGCCCTTCATGATCTTCAACATCCGCCGGTTCAGGAGGGACGAGCGATGACGACCCTGGCCGAGCCGGCCGTCGAGCCGAACCCCGCCTCCTCGATCCGGCGCGGGGTGGTGTCCCGCGTCGCCGACCGCCTGGGCGGCGGCCTGGTCCAGGTCTTCCTGATCCTGGTCGCGCTGTTCTGGCTGCTCCCGACCCTGGGCCTGCTCGTCGTGTCGCTGCGCGGCGAGACCGACAACAACTCGTCGGGCTGGTGGACGCTGTTCACCAAGCCGGCCCAGCTCACCGTCGAGAACTACTCCAACCTGCTCGCGTCGGGCTTCGGCTCGTCGTTCTGGAACACCGTGCTGATCACGGTGCCCGCGACCCTGCTGGTGATCGGCATCGCCGCCATGGCGGCGTACGCCTTCGCCTGGATCGAGTTCCCCGGCAGGGACACGGTGTTCCTCGTGGTCATCGCCCTGCTGGTGGTCCCCGTGCAGATCGCGCTGATCCCCATCGCGAAGTTGTACGGCCTCCTGGGGATCTTCGGCTCGATCCTCGGGGTGGTGCTGTTCCACGTGGCCTTCGGCCTGCCGTTCGCCATCTTCCTGCTGCGCAACTTCTTCGCGGGCATCCCGCGCGAACTGCTGGAGGCGGCGCGGATGGACGGCGCGCCGGAGTGGCGGATCTTCGTCACCGTGGTGTTCCCGCTGGCCAAGCCCGCGATCGCGTCGCTCGGCATCTTCCAGTTCCTGTGGGTGTGGAACGACCTGCTCGTCGCGTTGGTGTTCGCCGACACCGACAACCAGCCGATGACGAAGGCACTGCAATCCCAGATGCGGCAGTTCGGCACGAACGTGGACATCCTCGCGCCGGGTGCGTTCCTGTCGCTCCTCGTCCCGCTGGTGCTGTTCTTCGCCTTCCAGAGGTACTTCGTGCAGGGCATGCTCGCGGGTTCGGTCAAATAAGGCCGGCCGGAGGCCCCTTCCGGGGCCTCCGGAACCCCCGCATCAGATCGGCATACCGGGGAAACGTCCCATCTGTGGCAGGCTGTACGAGAAGAACGTCGGATGCCCGCTTCACGGGGGTAGGCGGGCATCCGATCTTTCCGCCGCCGGGCCGTACGGGGCCGGAAAAGCCGATAGAGTCCGCGGACATGTCAGGACGTCCGTTGCAGGAACTCGTGGAAACCGGATGGGCCGAGGCCCTCGAACCCGTGGCCGGGCGCATCGCCGCCATGGGCGACTTCCTCCGGCAGGAGATCGCGGAAGGCAGGCAGTACCTCCCGGCGGGGGACAACGTGCTCCGCGCCTTCCGGCAGCCGCTGAGCGAGGTCCGGGTGCTGATCGTCGGCCAGGACCCCTACCCCACCCCCGGCCACCCCGTCGGCCTGAGCTTCTCCGTGGCCCCTGACGTGCGGCCGCTGCCGGGCAGCCTGGTCAACATCTACAAGGAGTACACGGCCGACCTCGGTCATCCCCTGCCGTCGAACGGCGACCTCACCCCCTGGACCGAGCAGGGCGTGCTCCTGCTCAACAGGGTGCTGACCGTGATGCCGGGCAAGCCCGCCTCGCACCGGGGCAAGGGCTGGGAAGAGGTGACCGAGCGGGCGATCACCGCCCTGGTCGAGCGCGGCGGCCCGCTCGTCGCGATCCTGTGGGGCCGTGACGCCCGCAATCTGCGCCCCCTGCTCGGTCAGGTGCCGTGCGTCGAGTCGGCCCACCCGAGCCCGCTGTCGGCCCGTAGCGGGTTCTTCGGCTCCCGTCCGTTCAGCCGGGCCAACGCCCTTCTGGAGCAGCAGGGCGGAACACCGGTCGACTGGAAGCTGCCGTGACGGCCCACCGATAGGATCACCACCATGAGCGATGGAACGGACACCGGTCGCTATCTGCGGCTCACCGTCGACCTGGTGGTCGAGGTCCTCGACGTGGACGCGCTGCAGGCGGCGGCGCTCGCCGAGATCCGCGACCCCCAGGCCGAACTGGACGACGCCGAGCGGCAGGAGCAGATCGAACTGGTCAACTCCGACGAGACGGGCGCGGCGGCCCTGCAGTGGCTGATCGAGCCCGATCACGTGCTCGGCCTGGTCGAGCACGTCACCGAGGTCGAACCGCGGGAGGCGATGCTCGGGGTCGAGCCGTCGGACGGCATGCTGGAAGACGAGGACGACCACGATCACGACCACGATCACGACGAGCCCGGCCACTGATCCGCCGTACGGCTCACGGCGCGGGCCGCGCCCGTCTCCCGGCGCGGCCACGGCGCGGTGAAGGACGACGACGGGCGTCAGGGGGAATGCGGTTGCCCGGCGGACCGCGTACGTCGTAAGGTCGGGCCACTCTGAACCGGGCACTCCCCAGAAGTACGCCGCAGAACGGGGAGCGTATCGCGAAGGCCCTGAGAGGGCGGCACGTTCTGTCCGCACGCCCTTTCGGAGGCAACTCATGAACGTGGGTCTCGGCCTGCCCGTCACCGATCCCGAATCCCTGCTCGACTGGGCCCGGCGCGCCGACGCCGGTCCCTTCACCACCCTCGGGCTGCTGGACCGTCTGGTCTTCGACAATCCCGAGCCGCTGGTCGCCCTCGCCGTCCTCGCCGGCGCCACCTCCCGCGTGCGCGTGCAGACCGAGGTGCTCCTCGCGCCGCTGCGAGAGACCGCCCTGCTCGCCAAGCAGGCCGCGACCCTCGACCGCCTCACCGGCGGGCGCCTGGTCCTCGGGCTGGGCGTCGGCGGCCGCGAGGACGACCACCTCGCCGCGGGCACCGACATCCGCACCCGGGGCCGCCGTCTCGACGCGCAGATGGCCGTCCTGCGCCGCGTCTGGGCCGGCGAGCCGTACGGGGAGGGGGCCGGTCCCATCGGCCCGGCGCCCGCCCGTCCGGGTGGCCCGGAGATCCTTTTCGGCGGGTTCAAGCCCGCCGCCCTCCGGCGGGTCGGCCGCTGGGGTGACGGCTTCCTCTGCGCCGCCGCGCCCTCCTGGGCCGGCCCGCTGTTCGAGACCGTCCGTACGGCGTGGCGGGAGCACGGGCGGGACGGCGCCCCGCGCATGGTCGCCCAGATCAACGCCGCGCTCGGCCCCCAGGACGTGATCGACGAGGCGCGCCGGGCCATGGCCGTCTACTACCGGTTCACTGAGGCGGCCGACCACATGGTCGCCGGCATGCGCACCACCCCGGCCGAGATCCGCGAGGCGATCGCACGGTTCGAGGACCTCGGCGCCGACGAGGTCATGCTGTACTGCCACGGGCGCGACCCGGACCAGGTCGGCCGCTTCGCCGACATCCTCTGACCGGCCGGCCTCCGCCGGGCGGCTCCGGTCGTGGCGGGGCCCGGCGATGCCGCAGGGTGTCGCACTCGCTCAGGCCGGAGGGCGAGCCGGAGGCGTCAGACCGGCTGGAGCGGGTGGTGGGGACCGGCGGGCAGCTCGACGCGGATCGGGTCGCCCGGCCGGACCTCGCCGCCCGTCACGACGACGCCCATGATCCCGGCCTTACGCACCAGGTTGCCTTCCTCGTCCCGGTCCAGCACGGCCTTCATCAGCCCGTCCTGGAAGCCGTTGAGCTGGCCGCAGGGGTTGCGCAGGCCGGTCACCTCCACGACGGCCGACTCGCCGAGGTGCAGCCGCGTCCCGGTGGGCAGCCCGAGCAGGTCCACGCCCCTGGTCGTGACGTTCTCCCCCATGTCCCCCGCCCGTACGGCGAAGCCCGCGTCACGCAACTCGTCGTGCAGTTCGGCGTGGACGAGATGCACCTGGCGGAGGTTCGGCTGGTCCGGATCGCGGGCCACCCTCGACCGGTGCTTGACCGTGGTCCCGGAGTGGGCGTCCCCCTCGACACCCAGGCCGGCCAGCAGCCTGACCGAGTCCAGAGGCGCCTTGCTGAAGGTGTGGGTCGCGCTGCGGCTCACCGCCGTGACACTTCCGGTCATCTCCGTTCCTCCTTCGCTCACCCGAGCATGCTCGCATCCGTGTGCGGGCCCGGGAAGCCGGTCGGACCGCCGCTCCTCGCCCCGCGCCCGTTTCCCGGTGTGCGCCAATCGTCCCGGCTTCGCACGACGCGCCACGACCGGGCGCGCAGCGATCGGGAGCGCGGGCGTCAGGAGCTCAGCAGCTCCTCGCGGCGGCGGGCGAGGGACTCCTGCTCCCGGGCCAGGTGACCGCACCGGGCGGACAGTTCGTCGACCATTCCCCCCACCCATTCGGCGACCTCCCGCACCGCCTCCCCCGTACGCGCGATCCGCTGGTGCTTGATGGCGTCGGTGATGATGTTGTCGAAGAAGACGTCGGCGAACCAGCGGGTGTCGACCTTCGGCAACTGGGGCGCGGCGGCGACGCCGATGTCGGCGAGCTCCCGCGAGAACCGGTCGAGCGCGCCCTGCGCGTGCCAGGCCGCCTCGTCGGCCTGACGCAGGTGCCCGTGCTCGACCATGTCGGCGAAGCCGCCGCCGCTGAACATGTCCCAGGTCGAGGCGCCCCGCGCGCCCCCGAGATGCCGCAGGACGTAGCCGACCGCCTGGCCCGCGGCGGCCCCCGCCTGCCGCGCCTCCTCGTGCTCGCGCAGGTCGGCGGCCACGTTCGCGAGCCGCGCGGCGACGTCGGAGAGCTCCCGCCCGCGCGGGTCACCCGACTCGACCAGCATCCGTTCCTTCCGCGCGAGCAGCACCTCCAGCTCGTGGTGGGGGTTGCCGAGCTCCGCGAGCGACTGGTCCGTGGTGCGCAGGTCACCGCTGAGCCACTCCAGGCGGGACCGCTGGCCGCCGACGCGCTGGCGGGCCGCCACCGCCTCGGCCCGTTCCCGGGCGAGGCGCTCCTCCTTGTTCCCGGTCAGACCGGCCAGGAAGCCGGCGAAGCCGCCCTGCTCCAGCTTGGCGACGTCCCGGTCCTCCTTGGCGAGCTGCCGTTCCAGGTCCGCCAGGACGCCACGGACCTCCTCGATCTGGGTCAGGAGAGTCGCACGCTGCCGCATGAGCTGGTCCCGGCGGCGGGCGCGGTCCCTCGCGTCACGGATCTCGTCGTCGATGGCACCAAAAGGAATCACATCTCACAGACGTACGAAAACCGCCCTGATGTTCCCCCGGCACCGCGCCGGTCACCAGGCGTCAGGGGACCAGCACGATCTTTCCCGTGGTCCTGCCGGCCTGTCCCTGCTCGTGGGCCTTCGCCGCCTCGGCCAGGGGCACGGTCAGATCCACGTGGACCGTGAGCCGGCCCGCCTCGACGAGTGCGGTCAGCTCCGCCAGATCGGGCGCCGAGGGACGCACGGAGACGATCTGAAGCCGGACGCCGAGCGCGGCCGCCTCCTGCGGGGTGATGCCCGGGTTTCCGCCCACTGCCGAGACCAGCAGGCCTCCCGGTTTCAGGGCGGCCGCGGAGCGCGGTCCGTACTCACCGCCCACCAGATCGAAGACCACGTCAACCGGCCGGGCGGCCGTCACGAAGTCCTCCGCGGTGTAATCGATCAAGGCGTCGGCGCCCAGACCACGCAGGAACTCGTGCTTGCCCGCCCGGGCGGTGCCGAGGACGTACGCCCCGCGCGCCTTGGCGATCTGGACCGCGAGGTGACCCACTCCCCCGGCGGCGCGGTGGACGAGCACCCGGTCGCCCTCCTTGATCCGGGCGATGCCGACCAGCGCCTGCCACGCGGTGAGACCGGCCAGCGGCAGCCCCGCCGCCTGCGGGACCGTCAGCCCGGCCGGCCTGCGGACGATCTCGTTGGGCGAGGCGAGCACGTACTCCGCGTACGCGTTGCCGGCCGCGGGGAAGCCGAGCAGCCCGAGCACCTCGTCTCCCGGAGCGTAGGCGGACACGCCCGGCCCGGCCTCCTCGACCACTCCCGCCACGTCCCAGCCCACGGTGAACGGCGGGTCGCCGAGCAGGGGGAAGGCTCCCGCCCGGACCGCGGCGTCGACGGGGTTGTACGCCGCCGCCTCCACTCTGACCAGGACCTGCCCCGGGCCCGGCTCGGGCCGGTCCACCTCGGTCACCCGCAGGACGGACGGCTCCCCGAAGGCCGACTGCGTGACTGCTCTCATCGTCTTCTCCTCACTGCCGCATCGGCTGGGGGCCGACCTGCGTGGCCGGTCCCCTCATCGCGATCAAGCGTGGACGACCCCGTATCCCATGGAAAGAAGGCACCTTTCCGGTATATAGGTACCTCGTGGAAACCATGTCACGACTGCTTCCCCGGGGCGCGGCAGACGCGTACCTGCGCGACTGCGCCTCCCGGAAGGTCCTGGACAGCATCGCGAACAAGTGGACCTGCCTGCTCGTGGACGCCCTGCGCGACGGCCCGGTCAGATTCGGGGCGCTGCGGCGCAGGCTCGACGGGATCACCCAGAAGAGCCTCACCCAGACGCTGCGCGCCATGGAGCGCGACGGGATGGTCGTCCGGACCATGTATCCCACGATTCCTCCCCGGGTGGAGTACGAACTGAGCGATCTCGGGCACAGCCTGGTCGTGCTGATGGAGGGCATCCGGGTGTGGTCGGAGACGCACGTCGGCGAGATCGAGGCCGCGCGGGCGGCCTTCGACAGCCGGGCCGCGGAGGAACCGCAACCGGTCCGGCCCGGCTGACCGCGCCCACGCGGTGGTCGCATGCCCGGCCGGCCCGGCGCAGCTCCAGGTGTCAGGCCACCAGCAGGCCGGGCGTGTGGTGCGGATGGCGGTTCCCCTTGTCCCGACCGCTGTCCCGACCGCTGTCCCGACCGCTGTCCTGACCGCCCGGCCGCCCGGGCCTGAGGCAGGAACAGGCCGCGGCCACCGGGGTGAGCCGCACACGCAGAAGGCCGCCGTGGCCCGGCCCGCCGAGCGAGGCGTCGGACTCGGCCCCGGCCACCACTGGCGGTTGCCGCCGCCCCGGGTGGGGTGCAGAGCCCGCCCGTGCGCGACCGGGCAACCGCTCATCCACCTCGTCCCACCCGGCCGAGACGAGCGCGTACTCCTCCCTCGCCACACGTGGACCTGCCTCGTCCCACCCGGCCGAGACGACCGCGTATTCGGCGCCGGCCACGCGCAGGCGTTGATCGATGCTCCGGAAGGGCGCCGCAGGACTCGTCGAGAGCCAGGTGAGGTGACCCTCCAGTAGCGCTTCGGCGGCGGTCCGCAGCGCGGTGACCGCGCAGAGGCTGTGCACGCAGGCGAGCCCGGTCAGCATGATCTCCGGAAGCCCGAAGCGCCGCAGCCCCCGCGACACGGCGACGAGACAGGCGCATCCGCCCGCGCCCGCGTCACCATCGGCACCCGGACAGACGCCGTCGCCGGTGCCCTCACCCGTGCCCTCACCCGTGCCCTGATCCGTGCCGTCGCCGGGATCGGCAGCGCCACCGGCGTCGAGCGCGCATCCGGCCGCGGATTCCGCGCACGACAACCTCCAGCCCAGCCAGTCGTCACCGAGATCGAAGTCCTCGCGCTCCCCCGGGCACTCGGCGCAGTGGTAGACCGCCCCGCCGACGAGCGGGTCGTACAGCGTGCCGTGGCAGGCCTCCGCGATTCCGCGCGCGGCCGCCCGGGCGACCTGCGCGGCCTCGGGTTGTTCCCCGACGGGGGCCGTGCTCGTCACCACCACGTGGTGACGAGCACGCCGCGCCCGTTTCAGGTCGTCGCGGCCCACGTCCATCCGCCGCCAGGGAGACCGTGCCGAACGGAACTCCGCCAGCTCCAGCCGGGCGGTTCCGAGCGCCTCCCTCGCGCTCCGCCGATGGGCCGGGCCCATCCGCCAGGGCACGACCGACGACAGGTCGGCCGGCGTACGGTCGGTGACCACGACGAAGACCGACGAGGTCTGCGCGGGCACGGGATAGGTGAGACGCATGGCTCCTCCTCGAAGGGTGCTGCGTACGCGGACCGCTGAACGGCCGCGATCTGCCGCGGGAAGTGCCGGAGGAACGGCCGCACACCGCGCCGGCCGCTCCTCCGATCGCCGCGTGCACAGCCTGCGCCATTTCCGCGGCACGCGTCCCACCCGAACGCCGCTCTGTGGATAACCGATCCATCGAGCCGATCGTGGCCGCCCGTATGGCCGGATTGGTCCATAGATCAGCGGCGTGACCCGCCACAGGGACGTCCGCTACTCGGCGCAGAGGTCCCTGAGCGGCACGTATGGCTCGACGCCGCGCCTCTTGGGGCGAACATTGCCCTTAATGTCACAAACTTGGACGATTCGATGACTTGAACTGTTCATGTTTAGGGAGATAGGTTGGCGTCATGACCGCACCCAGGACTCCGACCGCCGCCGAGGAGCTGCGCGGTGCCGGCCTGCGGGTGACGGCCGCGCGCGTCGCACTGCTGGAGACGGTCCGGCACGGTGACCATCTCGACGTCGAGACGATCGCGTCAGGGGTTCGCGACCGCGTCGGCCACATCTCTCTCCAGGCCGTCTACGAGGCCCTCCACGCGCTCACCTCGGCGGGCCTCATCCGTCGCATCGAACCGGCAGGCAGCCCGGCCAGATTCGAGGGGCGCGTCGGGGACAACCATCACCACCTCGTGTGCCGGTCCTGCGGTGTCGTCGCGGACGTCGACTGCGCGGTCGGCGAGGCCCCCTGCCTGACCTCTTCCGACGACCACGGCTTCGCCATCGACGAGGCCGAGGTCATCTACTGGGGCCTGTGCCCCGGCTGTTCCAGCGCACGCAGCTCCTGAGCCCCATGATCCGCTGATTCAGAAGGATTTCCATGACTGAGAACCATGACGCGATCGTTGTCGACCCGAAGACGGAGGGCGAGGGCGGCGGCTGCCCGGTCGCGCACGAGCGCGCCCTGCACCCCACCCAGGGCGGCGGCAACCGCCAGTGGTGGCCGGAGCGGCTCAACCTGAGGATCCTCGCCAAGAACCCCGCCGTGGCCAACCCCCTCGGCGAGGAGTTCGACTACGCCGCGGCGTTCAACTCCCTCGACCTCCCGGCCGTGAAGCGGGACATCGCCGAGGTGCTGACCACCTCGCAGGACTGGTGGCCGGCCGACTTCGGCCACTACGGCCCGCTCATCATCCGGATGGCCTGGCACAGCGCGGGCACCTACCGCATCAGCGACGGCCGCGGCGGCGCCGGCGCGGGTCAGCAGCGTTTCGCCCCGCTCAACAGCTGGCCGGACAACGCCAACCTCGACAAGGCCCGCCGCCTGCTGTGGCCGGTCAAGAAGAAGTACGGCAAGAACATCTCCTGGGCCGACCTCATGATCCTCGCCGGCAACGTCGCGCTGGAGTCGATGGGCTTCAAGACCTTCGGCTACGCGGGCGGCCGTGCGGACGTGTGGGAGTCCGAGGAGGACGTCTACTGGGGTCCCGAGACCACCTGGCTCGGCGACGAGCGCTACACCGGCGACCGGGAGCTGGAGAACCCCCTCGCCGCGGTGCAGATGGGTCTCATCTACGTCAACCCGGAGGGCCCGAACGGCAACCCCGACCCGCTCGCCGCGGCCCGCGACATCCGTGAGACGTTCCGCCGGATGGCGATGAACGACGAGGAGACGGTCGCGCTGATCGCGGGAGGCCACACCTTCGGCAAGACCCACGGCGCCGGCCCGGCCGACCACGTGGAGGCCGACCCCGAGGCCGCCCCGATCGAGCAGCAGGGTCTCGGCTGGAGGAACACGTACGGCACCGGCAAGGGCGGCGACACGATCACCAGCGGCCTCGAGGTCACCTGGACGCCCACCCCGACCACGTGGGACAACAGCTTCTTCGAGGTCCTGTTCGGCTACGAGTGGGAGTTGACCAAGAGCCCCGCCGGCGCCAACCAGTGGAAGCCGAAGGACGGCGCCGGCGAGGGCACCGTCCCCGACGCCCACGACCCGTCGAAGCGCCAGGCGCCGAAGATGCTCACGACCGACCTCGCGCTCCGGTTCGACCCGATCTACGAGCAGATCTCGCGGCGCTTCCTGGAGAACCCCGACGAGTTCGCGGACGCCTTCGCCCGGGCGTGGTACAAGCTGACCCACCGCGACATGGGCCCGGTCGTGCGTTACCTCGGCCCGGAGGTCCCGTCCGAGGTGCTGCTGTGGCAGGACCCGCTCCCCGAGCGGACGTACGAGCTGGTCGAGGCCGCGGACATCGCCTCCCTCAAGGAGCGGATCCTCGCCACCGGCCTGCCGGTGTCGCAGCTGGTGTCCACCGCCTGGGCGGCGGCCGCGTCCTTCCGCGGCAGCGACAAGCGCGGCGGCGCCAACGGCGGCCGCATCCGCCTCCAGCCGCAGAGCGGGTGGGAGGTCAACGACCCCGACCAGCTCGCGACGGTGCTGAGCGCCCTGGAGGGCGTCCAGCGGGAGTTCAACGCCCAGAGCGGTGACAAGCAGGTCTCGCTGGCCGACCTGATCGTGCTGGCCGGATGCGCCGCCGTCGAGAAGGCCGCCAAGGACGCCGGTTTCGACGTCGAGGTGCCCTTCGCGCCGGGCCGCGTGGACGCGTCGCAGGAGCAGACGGACGTCGAGTCGTTCGCCGCGATCGAGCCGAGCGCGGACGGCTTCCGCAACTACTACGGCAAGGGCAACCGGCTGCCCGCCGAGTACCTTCTGATCGACCGGGCGAACCTGCTGAACCTCAGCGCCCCCGAGATGACGGTCCTCGTCGGCGGCCTGCGCGTCCTGGGCGCGAACCACCAGCAGTCGAAGCTGGGCGTCCTCACCGAGACCCCCGGCGTGCTGACCAACGACTTCTTCGTCAACCTGCTCGACCTGGGCACGGAGTGGAAGTCGACGTCCGAGGACCAGACCGCGTTCGAGGGCCGCGACGCCGCCACGGGCGAGGTCAAGTGGACCGGCACCCGCGCCGACCTCGTCTTCGGCGCCAACTCCGAGCTGCGCGCGGTCGCGGAGGTCTACGCGAGCGACGACGCCAAGGAGAAGTTCGTGACCGACTTCGTCAAGGCGTGGGACAAGGTCATGAACCTCGACCGGTTCGACCTGCGCTGATCATGACCGTTCAGGCCGGCCCCACTCGGGCCGGCCTGAACGCTTTTCTGGCTCCTTCGTCTACGGACGAACCACTCATGACGCTACAGCAGGGCGCTATGGGGCTGTAAAAGGGCAGTGCAATATAGACGTTCGTGCGGACGACAATCCTCCTATTTCTCTGCTGGGCCTGGTTGGGGCGATGATTGTGCGCTGTACTTGCCGTGGCATCACTGTCCTGTCACCGAATGCGATATGACAGGGGTACGGCATGAGGCTCCTGACCCCGGCGGGACTCCGACTGAGGCCCTCAGAAGCGAGACGAACCCTGGCCGTGAACGGTGTCGTCCTGATGGCCGACACCACGTTGGAGGGTAAGTATTCAGGTCGTGCGCGCGGTGTAAGGGTTCGGTCGGATGCGTGACGGTCCGTCACTTTGATCAACCGGCGTGCAGATGATGTGATCGTCGGGTGTCCGGCCTGGAGGAGCTGTCCCGCGAG